>CAJQMW010000400.1 GCA_905479535.1 uncultured Maribacter sp.
TAGAAGTCAAGGTGTCGGATCCCTCACTACTTGTCGCACCCGCAGAAGAACTAATCGGTAAATATGTGCCGGATGTACTACCGGAAAAGGCTAGTAAAACGATAATGGCGACACTTAAAAGCGTAAATCGAACAAAACAATTAGAGTGTGTTGAAATACAAGTGCCAAGCTTGGGTGCATTGCCAGATTTTGAAACGCGTTTAGTTCCCTTCGGGTACAATAAGATTCTATCCGTTTCGCGTAATATTACGAAAAGCAGGGCTTTAACTAAAGCATTGAACGTAAGGAACAGGGCCTTGGAGGCCGCCGGAAACGGAATTATCATTGCAGATGCCCGGTATAAAGACGTACCTATTATCTACAGCAATAACGCTTTTTCAAAAATTACGGGCTACAGGCAGAGTGAAGTTCTTGGAAAAAACTGTCGCTTTTTACAGAATGACGATCGTGATCAAGAAGAAATAGCAATAGTTTCAAAGGCCATTCAAGAAGGGAAACCATGTCGCGTAACACTAAGGAACTACCGTAAAGATGGGACGCAGTTCTGGAACGAACTCAGCATAACGCCCCTTTACGACGAAAATCAACAATTGACCCATTTTATAGGTGTTCAGAATGATGTTACAGAGATGCAGCGCACCAAAAAACAGCTAGAAGAGTATGCAGAAAAGCTAGAGGAAAAAGTAGCCGAACGCACAAAGGAAATTGAGAGAACGGTCCAAAAATTGGTCGAGACCAATCTTAACCTCGAAGACCAGATACAGATAACCCAAATAGCGGAAGACAAGGCGCAACAGAGCCAGGCCCAGTTCGCCGCGATCGCCAAAAACTTTCCCAAGGGGCTTATTGTGTTGTTCAACGCCGATTTTGAGCTGGTCTATGTGGAAGGCGAGGAACTTAAGCGTATCAATCTTAAAAAATCCGATTTTGAAGGGAAACGCGTAGATGATATTTCCATTTTTTCAAAAAGTCAAGTTGAACGGATAAAAGAGGATATTCGTAATACGATAAATGGGAAAAGTCTTTCCTTTGAGATAGGGTTCCAAAGAAAATCTTATGCGGTAAACACTACTCCGTTAAAATCCAACGGCGACGGTATTGTTTGGGCCCTATTCGTGTATAACAATATTACCGAACAGAAAAAGGTTCAAGAAGAACTGGCAAAGGCATTAAAAGTGGAGCAGGAGTTGAGTGCCTTGAAATCCCGATTTGTTTCCATGGCATCCCACGAATTCCGAACACCCTTGAGCGCTATTCTTTCCTCGGCGATCCTTATAGGAAAACAGAACGAACCGGGCAAAGAGGAACAACGAGAAAAACATGTGGCACGTATACGTACCCATGTGAAACAACTTGTGGTCATACTCAATGACTTCCTCTCGCTAAGCAAGTTAGAAGAAGGTAGGGTGCGGGTTAAACTCCAGCATTTTGAATTGATCCAGTTTTGTAAAATTATGATCGATGAAATGGAGACGAACAAAAAAGAGGGACAGCGCATTCTACTAAAATATACTGAAACTGAAATCCCTGTTTTTTTAGATCCAAAACTACTTAGCCATGTACTGATAAACCTCTTGAGCAACGCCCTCAAATATTCCAAAGATGGCCAAGAAATCATTATGGAAATACGGCTAGAAAGCAACTTAGTCTCGTTTAATATCACGGATTACGGAATAGGAATCCCCGAAAAAGAGCAAGAGCATCTCTTTGAACGGTTCTACCGTGCCGAAAACGCGACGAATATACAAGGTACGGGCATAGGGCTACATATCGTAAAACAATATACGGAGTTGATGGGCGGGAGCGTCAGCTTTATAAGTAAAGTAAATGTTGGCAGCACCTTTACCATACAACTTCCCCATAAATCTAAAGGATAATGACAAAAATACTACTAATTGAAGATAATGAGGCCGTAAGGGAAAATACGGCGGACATCCTGACCTTGGCAAATTACGAGGTACTCACCGCCGAAAATGGACAAAAAGGGGTAGAAAAGGCCAAAACATTTTTACCCGACCTGGTTGTTTGCGATATTATGATGCCACAAATGGACGGTTATGAAGTATTGCGCAAGCTGGCCATGGACCCTGAGACGGCAAACACCCCATTTATTTTCCTAACGGCAAAAACCGATAGAGCGGACATGCGTATGGGCATGAACCTTGGTGCGGACGATTACTTGACCAAGCCTTTTGAGGAAAACGAATTGTTGGAGGCCATTGACTGTCGTTTGAAGAAGCACGATAGTCTAAAGAAACAAATTGTTGAAAATTTGGAAGGTATCAACACTTTTTTAGAGGAAGCCTCTGAATATGTAAACTTGGAAGGTCTTACCAAAAACCATAGTCTTAGGCCTTATGAAAAAAAGGAAATTGTCTTTTGGGAGGGTGATAACGCCCATTCACTTTATTTTATAGAAAGTGGGACCATCAAGACCTACAAGGGTACCGAATCTGGAAAAGAGCTGGTCACGGGTATTTATGGGCCAGGCGATTTTGTTGGACAATTGTCCTTGTTGAATGCTAGTGGAAAATATGTGGAGAATGCGATTATTTTAGAAGATGCGGAACTCTGTGCCATTCCCAAGGACGATTTTTTGAAGTTACTGTACGGCAACCATGTAGTGGCCCAAAAATTTATATCCATGGTCTCGAACGACCTGATCGATGTGCAAACGCATTTGGTGGATATGGCCTTCGCATCTGTACGACAGCGTGCGGCCAAGGCACTTTTAGAACTCTACAAAAAAGGGTTGATCAAAGACAAACCGAACGGTGGAATGTCCATTCCAAGGGAAGATTTTGCAGGTATGATCGGTACGGCCACAGAAACGGCCATCCGTACACTCTCAGATTTTAAGGATGAAGGTTTGATTACAACGGATAGTGGTAGAAGGATAATAATTCTGGATAGGGCTGAATTAGAGCAAGTAGCGGATTTTACCCGATAATCGAAATTTAAAAGTTGTTTCCCTACGAATACTTCGTAGGCTTGCCCCGTAGTTGACTTAGGCTACTCTTCAATTTCTTTTGGGTGCCTTTTTCGAATAATGCCTAATACTTTTTTGGCAACAAAGGCTATTATCATATTTTTCCAGGTAGTGCTATGGGTAAAACTTGTGCTTATACCTTTTAACAAATTACGGGGCAACAAATCTATTTTCGCCCTATTAAAATGTAGTTTTAGGCTTTCCTGGTCTATTTGGCGTTGTAATTTTAAAATTTTTAGACGTGCATCTATTTCCCGAAACGATTTGTATTCCTTTACCATAATCATTCAAAATAGTATTTAGAGAATTTTTTTAGCAATGGTCCGTTCAATTTCTCCCTAAAAACAAATACCAGAATCCCAATGACCATATAAAAACCACCCACGATAATGAAACCGCTAAAGTAACTATTCAACGTTTCGGACAAAGCCAGGCAAGCAGCAAACGATAGGAAGAGTAAAGCAAAAACAAAACCTATGCTTATCAATAAGAACTGCGTAATACCCGTAACATGGTACATGATTACTTTAAAAATTCTGAGCCGCAGGTATTCGTCGCTAGTTTCTATATAAGACCTCATATCGGCTTCCGCACCCATGAGGTCTTCTTTAAATTCTTCAAAAGCCATAGTCGTTATTTATGAAGTTGGGCGTTCTTCTTTTTAAGGTCCTCTAATTTTTGCTCCAGCTTATCAATGATATCATCTGCCTTATAGCTCATGGTAGAAATGGCTTCATCCAATTTTCTGTCAAAGGCATCCTTTTTCTCGTTTGCCGTTTTCGTAAGTTCTTCTTTGGCATGTGAAATGCGATCTGCCAGGTCATGGGTAGTATCGTCTACCTTTTGTTTGATTTTGTGCCGGGTTTCGCTTCCCTTGTCGGGAGCATAGAGTATTCCGATTCCAGCTCCTATGGCGGCTCCGGTTAAAAGTGCGAGTAAAACATTTCCACTGTCGTTTGTCATGATGTTATTATTTAAGTTATGGATTCCTTTATATTCCAAATCAAAAATAAAACGGTAAAAATGCATATAAAATGATATTGGTCATTGTTAGGGCGATTGATGATTTTAAATTGGTGGCATGGGAATTGATCAGCCTATTTGTATGTCAAACATTCCTAAATGATGAAAAAAGAGATAGAAAATAAGAAGCAGAAGTCTTTTTTTATAAAGAGCTTCAACGAGCTATGGCGACTTAAAAAAGCTATTCAAGAAATACGTGTGAATGCCACAACAGGACTACAATTGTCCGTTCTCGGTAAATTTTCAAAAGAGTGTGTCTCAAACGATAGTGAAGCCCTGAAGGCAAAAAAAGAATTGAAACGGTATTGGAAACGTTCCCTAGGACCGGCATCCGATTTCGGAATTTTTTGTAACCCTGAGATAGGCACCTTATTTATAGCCGGTTCTTTGGTATCACAATTTCTTCACGACCTGGACGGAAAGATGTTGGGAGAAATGCCGTCCGGTCCCTATGGAATCCTTAGAGGGTTAGGAACTACCGAAAAGGATACGACCAACTACATAAAAGATTTAGACGGGAGCGGTTATCTGCTCATACTACGTGGTTATGATGCTGAACTGGACCGTACGGAGGCATTGCTTAAGAGCCTCAAATGATAACATAAAACAAGGCTACCTCTTTTTAGTTTTGCTAACGACTAAAAATAGAAACAGGAGACCAAGGCCTCCTGTTTCCTACGAAACGTTTGAATTCGTTTACGCTTTCAACCTAGCTTTTACACCATCTTATTTCTAAAATAATCTAGAAGACGATTTAGGCATCAAAGTCATCGCTCGCTTCGCTATGGTCTCTTTTTCCTTGCGGAATCCAAAACCAATATCTTTATTTTTAAAAGAAACCGAGGCACCGAAATACCTCGGTTTCCCAGAAGATGTTCTTCGGCCCAATTTCCACTTACACTGATCCTACTAAAACGTATTGCTACGTCCGTTCGAGATTCAAAAGGTATAAAAGGGTGTCTGTAACCTCTTCTTTTTCTACAAATCAGTAGTTCTCGTGTGAATACTGATGTTGTATTATATTGTAATGAACGTTTTGTTTTTTTAATATGCCGCTAAAGTAGGGCGGTATTTCCATACCTAAAATGACCTAGGTCAGTTTATGTATTTTTTTTGATCTAAATAATTCCCCGATGGCTGCGCCTCGGAGTTTCCGATTCACCTTTCCTCTTGCATCCGACGAGCGTGGCGAGAGGAATGCACAAGGTCAGAACTGCCATTTTCGCCCCCGAATGGTCGGGGCTGGGTGAGGTAAAATACAATCCCGCACGTGCGAAACGGTTTTGGCCCCAAAACCAAAATGAACCCGGCGAAACATCTCTATGGCCCTGGGATACGAGGATAGTCGGTTTCAAGAAATTTTTTATTTTCAAACAAACTCGGGATGTAATTGCACCACTATTTCATTTTTCAAGGCACGAACGCCCGGGGCCTTATAGGCCGCCTGTTCCGCTTCCTCCCGCTCTTTTATGGAATGTACCCTTCCCTTTAATTGAACCGTGCTCCCGTCTACCTGTACCCTAATACCTTTGGCCTCTAAAGTTGCAGAACGTTCCAATGCCTTGATAATTTCATTTTCAACGTTCTGGGGTTTTACCTTTGGTACGATTTCGATGTTATTAACTACACCTTGTACACCTAAAAGATTTTGAACGGTACGCTTGGCAGCCTTTCGCTGATAGTCCCAAGCAACTTTGCCAGACAGGTAAATGTAGCCGTCCTCAACAAATACCATCACCTTTTCCTTAGGTACAGATGCGTTCCATTCCAGTACATTGACCGCTGCCTTTGCGATTTCCTTATCCGTTTTCTTAAAATCGTCTCCGTATTTAACTTCAATATCTTCCGCAACCGCCTTTACACCGGCTACGCTTTTGGCAGCTTTATTCGCCAATGCCTTTTTACGGTACTCGCTGACTATACCGCTTAGGGTAACAATACCATCTTCTACAATGACCCCTATCTCGGTCTCATCGATATCGGGCTGCCATTTGAGTTCGGCCAATACATCGTTTCTTATTTCTACATCTGTTTTCATGTTATGGGGTTTATTAGTTGCACATTAGTTAAAATCGATTTTAAAAATAGTAGGTAAGGTCGTACGCTATAATGATCTACATCAGTTCCATTATCATTCACATATTGCGTGGGAAAAAAGGCTGCACTGACCTAAATCATTTTAGAAGTCAAAACAAGTTGCCATTTTTGGTGAACATCCAGGGCCTGTTAACATAAAACGAAAATCTTGGATTTTTTGATGATTTTTTTGGACTTAGAGGCCGTTTTTGGTAAACCTAGCGAGCTAGGTGGCCAAAAAGAAACGAAGAAATACGGAAAAAGGGCGAAAAATACACTTTTAGGCTTTATGGTAACAGGCCCTAATCTCAATTATAGTATTATGGAAAATATGGTAAGTACGAAAGAGCTGGAAAGGAAGTCACATTTGATCGCCGAACGTATATTCAAGGACTTAAAGAACCACAGGGAAAGAGGTGAAATAGCAGTATTCAATAAATTACTTTTAAAGGTCATGCCCAATATTAAACGCTACATTCAAAAGCGATTGAAAAGGACAATCGCCAACGAGGAACTATATCGTGGTAGATACATGGCGGAAGATTTTATAGATGAACTATTTGTGGAGGTTTACGATTGTTTCAATGAGGTCGAAAACGCCAAGGATTTTTACCCTTGGCTGTTCAAAAAAGCGGATGAACTGTTTGAAGATAGGGTAATGGAAGAAGAATTTGAAATGTTGTTCTTTGATAACATTGATGAGTATTCCCGGGCTGAATGGGACGCCATGGAAGAAAAATACAGTACGGACGGTGATGGGGATTTTGTAATGTTGGAGGAATTGGACGATATCTCCTACCAACAGAAGAAATTGGTGCTGAAGCAAATTTTTTTGGAAGACGAAAGTGCGGAACTTATGGCCAAAATAGATAAAGATCTAGAGGCAAAAAATATTCAAAAGCATATAAATACCGTATTGTACCAATTGCCTACGCCTATGCAAGCTATTTTTGAACTTTATACGGAACATCAATTTTCCCTGTCGGAAATTGCTATGATACGCAACCGTAGCGTGGCCGAGGTGGAAAAACTTTTAGAGGCCGCCAACAAGGGCTACGTACTAGTTTTTTAAAGAGATACAATTTTTATTAGTCTAACAATATAAGATGATGGAAACAAAGAATATAGACCCCAAACGAGAACTGTTGCTTGGTGCAGCGCTCAATGTATTACATAGAGAAAGCCAAGAATGGAAGGACACCATTTATTTCTGGAAAGATGAGACGAAATTCTTTGCCAATTTATTATCAAAGAAAGAAGCTACGCCCTCTGAATATGGAAAAATGCTTAAAAATTTAGACCAGATTCACGAGGACCTTTTCGATTACCTGTCCGATGATATAACGGCGCACGAAAAGTTACTCTCCCGATTAATTAAAGGCGAAAAAGGACTGTCCGATGGTGCGTATCGAGAGCAACATCGTAAACTTGGTGATAGAATGGACTTGTTCTCCAAGGATTTTAAAGAGTTTAAAAAGATGGTCTTTGGGTATGCCAAGAAACTCTAAGGAGCATTTAAAGAAATAGACCGCCATGGCACTTACCTTTTTTAAGAGAGAAGATAGGCCAATAGAGAGTATTGGTAATTTTACCGATTTCTTTTACAGCCTACGCTTACGGTATTTGGCTAGTGATTTGTTGAACTTTGGCCTTTCACCGGAACAGATTAACGATGCCGTAATTAAAGCTATGGGTATTGGCAAGTCTTCCGGAATGGACCTGAGA
>CAJQMW010000401.1 GCA_905479535.1 uncultured Maribacter sp.
CCAGCACATCGTTCGTTGCAGTGAGACTAACCCCTAGCTGTTCTATATCCCTTCGGTTACCTCCGGATACGATCAACCTACTTTTACGGTCCAAAAGAAATTTACCAGATAATCCGTGCTTAAATTTTCTATCCGTAAAACCATAAGCAGTATATCCTTCAATTCGCCAAGGGTCGTTCTGCCCAAAATAGGTTCGTGCACCGATACGGACCCGCGGACCTTCGGCATCGTTATATCCAAAAAAATCGTAGATGGTTCCTACGTCTAGATTCCATTTATCGATTTCTACATACCCGGAACCTAGTATACTCACCAGATTATAATATGATTTAAACTTGGGAACGGTTTTCAGCGTATCCAACAATTTGTAGATACCTGCCTCATCCTTATTCAAGGATTCTAGCCTGTTCTTTTCCCAGAAACCATCGTCCTTAACGATGACATTAATATCCAAAGGATTTATGTCCCTCCTGTAAAATTCGTTGGGTTTGGGGTCGTCAAATTTATAATTATCAAAAACCGTTGTTCTTTTCCCGTAGACACCCCTGGATTTTTCCTTCTTTTGAAAACTGAAATCACTTAGCATATAATCCCGTTTTAAGAGAAAAACGGAATCATTGACCACGTTAAAATCCTGCTCTATATAGATTTCCTTAACCCAGTTGATGTTGGCACTTTTGGTTACTTCTAGATTGATGTTTTTGATGGCCCAGGTAGAATCGTTCACCCAAAAGTCACCTTTAAAGGTTAGCTCGTTCTTACGCCTGGGATAATAAACAATGTTGTAACACCATTTGTTATCTATAAATGCACTGTCCCTGAGCGCATAATTATAGGTGTCCACACCGGTCCTTGATAGCGGGCTGGTAAAGCTTTTATCAAAAAATTTCAAGTAATTATCATAGATATCATAACTCTGGTACAGGTCCTGAACGAATGCGATGATGGCTTGGTTATTCTCGAAGCCTGAGTTCTTGTTTCCAAGGATTTCTTCTTTTTCTTCCTTTAGGGTATTATCCCCGTATACTTTGGAAAATGTCTCGTTCAAAAAGATGGGCAAATAGGTTTTACCGGTAATCCTTGAAGTATCCAAATCTTGAAAGATGAACTCAAGCCCCTTGAAAATCTTACGTTTCATCAGGACACTATCGATGGTATTCAGGTCAAATTCTACTTTTTCATACTTATCAAAGGCGTATTGATCGAACTTTCGCACCCCATTTTCACGTTTCTTTGCCCAGATTTTCCGAAGTATATCTACCGCCGGATTATTTTTTTTAGACTGTTTTCCGGATATTAAAATTACCTCGTTCAGCTGTTCCGCAGCTTCGATTAACGTGATTTTCATATTGTAAGTCACCTTTGAAGTTAGGGGGAACTCAACATTATCAAAACCAATAAAAGAGATTACAAGAACATCGTGATCATTGTCGGACTCCATATAAAACCTACCGTCGTCATTGGTAATCGTCCCTTCCGTAGAATTTTTAAAAAGGATGTTCGCGAAGGCCACGGGCGCGCCAGCTTCATCCACGACAATACCCCCAACTTTGGTTTGTGCATGTAAAAAAACTGAAAGTAAAAGGAAAAGGGTAATTAAGGATTGTTTCATGAATGATGATGTGTTCTCAGGAAGCTAGTACGCAAATAACATACCAAAAAAAGCTTCCTCAACCTTGATTGAAGAAGCTAAGATACCTTTACAAAGGATATCGTTTATATATATAATACTTTTTTAACGGCTTTGACAACGTCCTTATGATTGGGCAACCACTCCTCTAGCAAAACCGGGGAATAAGGTGCAGGCGTATCCGCCGTATTAATTTTTACGATGGGAGCATCCAAATAGTCAAAGGCATGTGCCTGAATGTGATAGGTTATTTCCGTAGCAACATTGCCAAAAGGCCAAGCCTCTTCCAAAACGACCAACCGATTCGTTTTCTTTACCGATTTTAATATAGCCTCATAATCCATAGGTTTTACGGTGCGCAAATCTATAATCTCACAACTAATACCTTCTTTTTCCAACTCATCGGCAGCTTTGTCCGCTTCCTTAATAATCTTTCCAAAAGAAACTATAGTGACATCCTTTCCTTCCCTACGGATATCGGCAACACCAATTGGAATGGTGTAATCCCCTTCTGGAACCTCACCCTTATCCCCGTACATTTGCTCCGATTCCATAAAAATCACCGGATCATCATCACGTATGGCAGCTTTTAAAAGCCCTTTGGCATCAGAGGGGTTAGAGGGAACAATAACCTTTAATCCGGGACAATTGGCATACCAGCTTTCAAAAGCCTGTGAATGTGTTGCTCCCAACTGACCTGCAGAACCTGTAGGACCCCTAAAAACAATGGGGCACGGAAACTGTCCACCTGACATTTGTCGAATCTTCGCCGCGTTATTTATAATTTGATCAATCCCGACCAAAGCGAAATTGAAGGTCATAAATTCCACTATGGGCCGGTTACCGGTCATGGTAGAACCCACTGCTACCCCGGCGAAACCAAGTTCTGAAATAGGCGTGTCGATAACCCGCTTGGCCCCAAATTCATCCAACATTCCTTTGGAAGCCTTATAAGCGCCATTGTACTCTGCAACCTCCTCTCCCATTAAATAAACGGACTCGTCCTTGCGCATCTCCTCGGACATAGCTTCGGCTATCGCTTCTCTAAATTGTAGTGTTTTCATTTCTGTAAATAATTGTTGGATTGAAAGCAAGCAAAAATAGGAAATTATATGTCAAATAATCCTTTGGGGGAATCAAAAAAGTTATAAAATTTACTATGCATGCATAGTAAATTTCCAAATTATTGGTTATCTTCGTAACCATCATTTTAAAAGCATTTCATAAATGAAAATATTAGTTTGCATAAGTAATGTTCCGGACACTACTTCTAAGATAAATTTCACCGATGGTGATACCAAATTCGATACGAACGGCGTACAATTCGTAATTAATCCAAATGATGAATTTGGGTTAACCAGAGCCATGTGGTTCAAGGAAAAGCAAGGAGCAACGGTCCATATTGCGACCGTTGGTGGTGCCAATGTAGAACCCACCATGAGAAAGGCCTTGGCCATTGGTGCGGATGAAGCCATCCGCGTTAATGCAGAACCTACAGATGGCTTTTTTGTTGCAAAGCAGTTGGCGGAAGTAGTAAAAAACGGAGGTTATGATTTGATTATTGGAGGAAGGGAATCCATTGATTACAACGGGGGAATGGTTCCTGGCATTCTAGCTTCACTTTTAGATATGAATTTTGTCAATACGTGTATAAGCCTTGAAGTGGATGGAGATAAAGCGACCGCGGTGAGGGAGATTGATGGTGGGAAGGAAACTTTGAGTACAACATTACCACTTGTGGTAGGAGGGCAAAAAGGTCTTGTAGAGGAGAGTGATTTAAGGATTCCCAACATGCGTGGAATTATGCAGGCGCGACAAAAAAAGCTCAATGTAGTAGAGCCTATAGATACTGCTAAAACAACGACGGATGTAAAATTTGATAAGCCAGCTCCTAAGGGAACCGTAAAATTGGCAGATAATGTGGATGAACTTGTGAATTTACTCCATAACGAGGCAAAGGTTATTTAGTCAACTTACAATTAGTAAAAAATTAAAAAATTAAAAAATAATGTCAGTAGTAGTATATACAGAGTCCGAAAACGGAAAATTTAAAAAGAATGCCTACGA
>CAJQMW010000402.1 GCA_905479535.1 uncultured Maribacter sp.
CCCAAATACGACCTGTTTGAACATCAAAACTAAAACGCCAAGGATTTCTAAGTCCATATGCGAAAATCTCCCCTCTAGCACCTTCTGTTTCTACAAATGGATTGTCGGCCGGAATACCGTATTCCAAACCATTCGTTAGAACGTCAACATCAATTCTAAGAATTTTACCAAGTAGGTTGTTCAGATTTTGAGCATTACCGTTTGGGTCTCCGGTGCCGCCTCCATCTCCCGAAGCGATGTATAAATAGCCCTCCCAACCAAAAGCAAGTTGACCACCATTATGATTACCAAAAGGTTGAGGGATTCGTAATAAAACGGTCTCACTGGTAGCATCCGCTAAATTAGGGTTAGTTGTGGAAACTTTAAAGCGGGAGACCACGGCCAAATCGTCAGAAGGCGTATAGGTCACGTAGAAAAATCCGTTAGTCGCATAATTTGGATGAAAAGCAAGTCCCAATAAACCCAGCTCCCCGGAACTTGCAATTCTATTTCCGATATCCAAAAAAGCTGAGGAATTCTCTACAGATGCATCATTGTCAAAAACCTTTATCGTTCCAGCTTGTTCCACTACGAACAATCTGTTCGTGTTGTCCCCAGGACTTTGTAAATCCAGAGGTCGTGAGAAATCTAGATTTGGAAATGCGTTTATAAGGTTTACGGTTTCATCAGGAATCGGTGAAGGGGCTATATTCTCATCATCACTACACGATGTAAATAGAATGAAGAAAATACCTAATGGTAGTAGCAATAACCTTTTCATAGCAGTGGGGTTTGAATATATACGACAAAAAACCGTCTTTTAGATCTAAAGAACTAGTTGAAGAGAACCCCTACAAAAAACTTTATGACTATCGGATAGTTTGCACATGAAGTCAACTTTTAAGTTTTGTAAAAAAAAACACCTCCCTCTATCCCTCCTTTCTAGGAGGGAAGAAATCGTTTCTCCTCTAAAAAGAGGGTATTAAGGGGTGCGTAGGCCTAAATTTAGTCGTAAATCGTATGATCCGGAAAAAAAGAGGATAACTTGATTGACGTGCCGACTAAAAAAAGGCTATGTAACAAATCCGATGGTCATAAAAAACTTTGAATCGCTAAATCATAGCTCTGTAAGCCAAAACCTAGGATTACGCCTTTAGCGCTAGAAGAAATGTAGGAGACGTGTCTAAACTCCTCTCTTTCATGCGTATTGGAAATGTGTACTTCTACAACCGGAGTTTCAATGGCTTTCACGGCATCGCCTATGCCTACGGAAGTATGCGTATAAGAGGCGGCGTTTAGAACAATACCGTCACGAGAAAAACCTGTTTCTTGAATCTTACCGATAAGTTCTCCTTCTATATTCGATTGAAAATATTCCAATTGAACCTCCTTATACTTGAATTGAAGTTCCGAAAAGTAATCCTCAAAAGTTTTGTTTCCATAAACTTCGGGTTCCCGCTTGCCCAGTAAGTTCAAATTTGGCCCGTTGATGATGATTATTTTCATGCGGTTAAAAATACTAATAAATATGTGTGAAAAAAAAGCGACCAGTTAAACTTATCGCTTTTAAAATCATATTATTTCGAATAAGAAATTTCTAAAATAGTATCAGAAAACCTAAGAGTACACTGGAAAAAGTTACTTCGTCATTAACCGCAAAGTAAGAGACGTTAATTTCAGTGGTTCCACCGCTAATATCAAAACCTATAGTGGGCCTATAATAAAATCCTCCGTCATTTCCCTTGTTCACACCTATCGCGTAGCCTACATCACCACCAATTTTAAAACCGGAAGTGGGGTATATTCTCAAAGATCCTGCAATGGGTATGAATTGAACATTACCGAACTCGGTCTCTACGGTAAGCCCACCATTGGAAATGGTCTGCTTCTCCCCGAAAGCATTTGAAAAACCAGTGGCAATCCCTAGATCTACCTCTTGGGAAACTCCCCAATGTTGATAAATATCTAATCCCAAGTTGAGACTATAGGCTTCCGAGAAATCTCCGACTACCAAGCCAACATTGGCACCGGCCCTAAAGTTAGTTCTATCAACTTGCGCTTGGATTCCTAGGGTAGCAAGCAATGGTAGGGAAATAAATATTAATTTAAACTTCATTTTTTAATGGTTTGGTTCGTTCCTGTAAAAATAGGTTCTTCTCGTAGCCAACTACAATCTTTGTTGTCAACTTACCTTTGAACGTTGTAGAAATGAAGATTTTAGAAGTGATTCTATTGATTTACAATACGATAAACAAAAAAAGCGGAAGAAATACTTCCGCTTTTCGATATCATTAGGTTCTTACTTTAAAGGAAATAAACCGCTGAAATTTGGAAAACTCTATTTTTAGAGCTCACATCCTCGATAGCATTAATGAATCCTGCACCGAACCTAAGTTGAAAATAAAAATTTTCGTCCAAGCGATAGCCTGCTCCAAAGACAAGCCCTATATCTAATCCGTTGGTTGCATCAAAATTCTGACCTCCACCAAAGGTATTTCCGTCCAAATTGTTGGAAAGTAAAAGGCCAATCTGTGGCCCTGCTTCAATGCTAATGGCATCCCAAACATTGTATTTGGCAACAACTGGAATGTTCAAATACCAGAAATTAAGATCATCCTCAAAAAAACCACCACTTCCCTGCAAGGAAATTAAAGCTTCTGGCTGTAGGGTTATTTTGTCACTAAAAGGTATTTCCAAAACGCCACCTACATGAAAACCTAATTTAGCATCATAGCTATAAGTAGCATCTCCGCCTAGTGATGAGATATTTAAACCGGCTTTAGCCCCAAAACTTTGGGCTTGTAAACTATAGCTCCCAAGAGCGAACACGACAAGTAAAAAAAGATTTTTTTTCATTTTAAAAGTGTTTAGATTGATTATCAAATATATAAATCTTAACAAACACTTGAACTCTTCATTAAATTTATTCTCTAGAAAAAATTCAACAAGGTCTTTTTTGAGAAAGCGTATATTTAAAACATGGATTGGACGAATGCCTTGAAGGATTATGAACATTACCTGAAATTGGAACGAGGGCTAGCGGCGAACTCCATAAAGAACTATCTGTGGGACGTATCGAAATTGATTTCCTTTTTAGAGGTTAACGAGATTAAAACAGACCCTGTTGAAATAAATAAGGATACCGTTCAGCGCTTTGTTTACGAGGTTGCCGAGGTGGTCAACCCTAGATCACAGGCCCGGATTATTTCTGGTCTAAAAAGTTTTTTTAACTATTTGGTGTTTGAAGATTATAGAAAGGACAACCCCTTAGATTTAATAGAATCTCCAAAAATAGGTCGGAAACTACCGGACACGCTTTCTGAAAATGAAATAAATAAACTAATAGCGGCGATTGACCTCAGCAAACCAGAGGGCGAACGTAACCGCGCCATGCTAGAAACTTTGTACGGCTGTGGACTCCGGGTTTCAGAGTTGATAGGCTTAAAGATTTCCGATCTGTATTTTGAAGAAGATTTTATTAAAGTGACAGGCAAAGGAAACAAGCAACGTTTTGTTCCCGTAAGCAACATCAATAAGAAATGTATAAATATTTACCGCAAAGAGGTTCGGGTACATTTGAAGATTCAAGAAGGTTTTAAGGATATACTTTTTTTAAATCGGAGAGGCAAACAGCTCACAAGGGCTATGATCTTTACCATCGTAAAGGATCTGGCGGAAAAAATAGACCTCAACAAGACCATTAGTCCGCATACATTTCGGCATTCCTTCGCTACTCATTTGTTAGAAAATGGCGCCGACCTTAGATCCATTCAGCAAATGCTAGGCCATGAAAGTATAACGTCAACGGAGGTATATATGCATGTAGACCGCACCCACTTGGCAGATGTTATGAACAAGTTTCACCCCAGAAATTAAAATTTTAATTTACCGCCTAATGTATAGACCTTTGGCATAGGAACTAAAGATTCTCCAAAAGCGCCCATAGGGGAATTATTAATCTGCAGGTTGTGCCCCGCTTCAAATAAAAAATTATTCTTTACTTCATACCCAATCCCATTCATAATTCCATACCTCGGTGGGAGCGTTTCCTTTTTTGCATATTTATTGGTGTCAACTTCCAATCCACCACCCGAAAAAACATACCAATGATCATTAAGATTGTACTTGACCCTTAGATTATTTCTATAGCGATCCGTCTCTCTGTAGGTATCATAAAATCCTTGTAGTTCTATTCTGAATTTTGAATTAAAAGTATATTCCAACGCATAGGAGCTATGTTGCTCCCCATCTAAAAAAATGGGATAAGCAAAAGAAGATAGGGTAAGTCTTTCCGGTATGCTGGCACTATTACTTCGTGAATTGATGACTTGGGCAGAAATGCCTATTGTGCTTAAAATAAGAAGTCCGAACACTATATATTTCATCAACAGTAATCAAAAAGCACTGGAAGTTACCATAAAATGGGTGGCATTTTCACTCTTATGACGAATTTAACGGTACGATTTTGTAAAAATGGAAAACCGCTATCGTTGTAGTGCTACTAAAACTTAATTAGGTTCTTTTTTTAATCGCCAAAGCAATATATTTGGCTCCAAAATAGTAGGATTGGAAGAGCATAATAAAAGAACTTGGTGGAAGGAAGGTATTGTATATCAAATTTATCCCCGAAGTTTTCAGGATACTAATGGCAACGGTATAGGTGATATTAAAGGTATCATTCAACGTTTGGACTATATAAAGAGTCTAGGCGTTGACATTATTTGGTTGAATCCGGTTTACGAATCGCCCAATGACGACAATGGCTATGACATTAGTGATTATCGCAACATCATGGCCGAGTTCGGGACTATGGAAGACTTTGACGCCCTACTTGCTGGAATGAAGGAAAGAGGACTCAAATTAGTTATGGATTTGGTGGTTAACCATAGTAGCGACGAGCACTATTGGTTTAAGGAATCCAGAAAATCCAGAGAGAACCCATATCGAGATTACTATCACTGGTGGCCAGCTGAAAAAGGAACTCCACCGGAGCGATGGAGCTATTTTGACATTGAAGGTAATGCTTGGAAATATGACCGGGCTACGGACTCCTATTACCTCCATTATTTTTCCGTAAAACAGCCCGATTTGAAATGGGAAAACTCCAAACTCAGAGAAGAAATCTATGAAGCAATGCGTTTTTGGTTCGATAAAGGGGTAGACGGATTTCGTATGGATGTGATTCCTTTCATTTCCAAGGATATTACCTATCCCGAACTCCCCAAAAAATATAATGGGAATTTTATCCCATTTTATGCCAATGGCCCTCGACTACACGAATACTTGCACGAAATGAATAACCAAGTTTTGTCCAAATATGATGTCATGACCGTTGGCGAGGTACCCGGTGTCGGATTGGAGGACGCGCTTAAATTTGTTAACGAAGATCGGGAAGAACTGAACATGTTCTTTCATTTTGATTTAATGAGTCTGGACAGGGATGGTGACGAGGTTTTTAAAATGAGGAAAGATGAATGGAAGCTGACAGAATTCAAAAAAATACATACGCAATGGGATGCCGTTTTCGCCGAAAAAGGCTGGGGCAGTATGTACTTGAACAATCATGACTTTCCCAGAAGCGTAAGTAGATGGGGAGACGATTCCAAAACGCACTGGTACAACTCCGCCACAATGTTGCAGACCTTTTTGCTGACCATGCGCGGAACACCTTATTTTTATTATGGTGAGGAGATAGGTATGACGAACATAAGGTTCAATGATGTTACTGATTATAAGGATATTAATACTTTGAACCGGTACGAAATCATTAAGAACCAAGGTGGCGATGTAGAGGCTTTCTTAGAAAATGAAAAGGACGCGAGCAGGGACAACGCCAGAACGCCAATGCAATGGGATCTATCAAAAAATGCAGGATTCTCTCCGGAAAAACCTTGGATACAGGTTAACAAAAATTATTTAGAGGGCGTTAATGTGGCGACCCAAGAAAACGACAAAGGCTCGGTCTTGAATTATTTTAGGGAAATGGTACAACTGCGTAAAAATCACCCCACTTTAATTTATGGCAGTTATAAATTATTAGCTCCGGATAATGAAAGGGTGTATGCGTATACGAGAACGTTAGGCAAAGAGATTTACCTGGTGCTCCTAAGTTTCTCAAAGGAACGAGAAATTTTATCTTTAGAGGAGTTTAAGAATACCCCTGCAAAACTATTGCTCTCCAATGATGATGCGGTTCCACATGTTAAAGATGGCATTTTTAAGGTACGTCCCTATCACGCCATGGTGT
>CAJQMW010000403.1 GCA_905479535.1 uncultured Maribacter sp.
TTTTGAATGCCAGTGGTTACTAGAGAACTCAACGCCGCAAAGTTTTGGGCCAGTCCTGCTACGGCCATAAGTTGCATTAATTCCGGAGCCGACGGGTTTTGAAGAATTTCAAGATTCAATTCAACTAAAGGATGCAGTTTGGTGAGTCCGCCAACCGTACCTAATGCTAGGGGCACTTCTATCCAAAACCTGAAAACACCATCCCTGACTTCGGCATGGGTAAGACTGCTGTAGGTGCCATCTTTGGAGGCATATGCATGCACTCCTGCCTCTATGGCCCTAAAATCGTTACCCGTAGCAAGCACTACGGCATCTATACCGTTCATAATACCCTTGTTGTGGGTTACTGCTCGGTAAGGTTCCTTTTTGGCGATGTCCACAGCTCTTATCATCTTCTCCGCAAATAGCACCGGGGATATGGTGGATGAAAGGTCTAATTCTTCCACAGGACAGCTCACCTCTGCTCTTACGGTACAATTAGGGACGTAATTAGAAAGGATACTCATGACTACTTCAATGTCTTTTTCTTGTTCAGAAAATGCCGCATGGTCAAAGGCTTTCGTTTTTAGGGTCGTCGCAAACTGCTCCAAGCAGCTATTGATGAAATTTGCGCCCATGGCATCCTTCGTCTCAAATGTACAGTGCAGTTGGTAATAATCAGGTAATTCCTTGGTTTTGTTTCTTAGTTCTATTGCGGAGATGCCGCCCCCTCTTTTAGACATACTTTTGGTCAGCGAAGCAGTTGTCTCCAGTAATTTTGGCTTAATAATCTCAAAAAAATGTTCCAATTTTTGAAACTCCCCTTTGAAAATAAAATGTACTTGACCTACTTTTTCGGTACCCAACACCTGGGCTTTGAACCCGCCTTTCTTCAACCAAAATTTTGCCGCTTTGCTGGCCGCCGCTACTACCGAACTTTCTTCAATCGCCATAGGTATGGCATAAAGTTTGCCATTGATTAAGAAGTTGGGTGCAATGCCCAAGGGCATGTATAAATTAGACAAAGTGTTTTCTATGAACTCATCATGAAGCTCTTGTAATTTGGTATCGGAATTCCAGTATTTCTCAAGAATTTCTTTGGACTGATTAGGGTTTAGCGTGTAATTGGAGACTACCCAATCTATCTTTTGTGATTTGGAAAGTTTTGAAAAACCCCCTATTGGTTTTGTCATAAATTCAAAGTTTTTTGATACTGTGTGCCGCTTTTACAGACAGCAGGGGTAATTTATAGTTGATGGACAAGAGATTCTAAAGTAAAGATAAGGATATTGACTTGATTGAAATAGACCCAAGGTATTCTGGATTGCAGCTTTCTTTTTTCAAGGCAATCCGTGGTTTTTTACTGAAATAGTGGTAAACTTGAAAGATTTAACAAATTTGACATTTTTTATGAGGAAATTATTGATTTTGGCTGTTTTTGCAGTCTGTTTTCAATTGTATGTTACTGCTCAAAAAAAGCAGATTAGCGTAGAAGCTATTTATGAAGGAGAATTTAAAACCGAAGGCCTAGATGCACTACGTTCCATGAAAAACGGAGAGCAATACACGGTGCTAAATGTGTCTGCAGACGGATTTACAAGCGTTGATAAATATGACTATGAAACCCAAGAAAAGGTAGGAACAATCGTTTCTTCTGCTGATATCGGGGAAATCAATGAATTTACATCCTACGAATTCAGTGCCGATGAATCTAAATTGCTTTTGGCCACACAAGTTGCACCCATTTATCGCCGCTCTACATTGGCAGTATTTTATATATATGACATCGCCTCTAAAACTGTAATAAAAGTTTCCGATAGTAAGATTCAAGAACCTTCCATGCCCCCCGATGGAAAAAAAGTGGCCTATGTAGCAGCGAACAACCTTTATATTTTTGATATCGGCACAAAAAATGCCCAGCAGATAACGACCGACGGTATGAAGAATAAAGTTATCAATGGTATTACGGATTGGGTCTATGAAGAGGAATTTGCCTTCGTCAGGGCTTTTGAATGGAATGCGGATGGTACAAAAATAGCTTTCCTTCGTTTTGATGAGACCAACGTTCCCGAATTTTCGATGGATATCTACGGGAAGTCACTTTATCAGACTCAAGAAGTATTCAAATACCCAAAAGCGGGTGAGGAAAATGCCTCAGTTTCCCTCCATATGCTAGATGTAAAAACCGGAAATATTTCAAAAGTTGGATTGGGTAATCCATACTATATTCCACGCATCAAGTGGATGAACCATGCAAACCATTTGAGCGTACGAACGCTGAATCGTCATCAGGATCGTTTGAAACTACTTGCTGTAAATGCGGAGAATAATTCCGTTTCTCTTTTATTGGAAGAAAAGGATTCCGCTTATGTAGATGTAACGGACGACCTTACTTTTTTGGCAGATGATAGTTTTATATGGACGAGTGGGCAGGATGGCTGGAACCATCTCTATTTATACGATCCAAGCGGAGAACTGATGAATCAAATTACTAAGGGCGATTGGGAGGTGACCAATTATTATGGCCATGACCAGAATGAAGATAAGATATACTATCAGTCCACGGAGAACGGTTCCATAAATCGAGGAGTCTATAGTGTTGAGAGTAGTGGCAAGAACAAGAAAGCTTTAGCTGCGTCCAAAGGAATCAATACGGCAGATTTCAGTGCTGACTTCACCTATTTCATCAATACTTTTTCTAATATCAATACACCACCCAGATATACTTTGCATGAGGCGCTGACCGGTAAAAAAGTAAAGGACATTAAGGACAACTCGGCTTTATTGGAAAAACTGGAAAATTATGAGATCAATCCCAAAGAATTCTCTACCATAAACATTAACGGGAATGATTTGAACATGTATATGATTAAACCAACGGACTTTGATGCTTCTAAAGAATATCCGTTGTTCATGTACCAATATAGTGGCCCAGGATCACAGAGTGTTTCCAATAATTGGATGAACGCACGCGACTATTGGCATCAAATGTTAGCCTCGGAAGGTTATATAGTAGTCTGCGTAGATGGCAGGGGAACCGGATTCAAAGGGCGTGATTTTAAAAAAGTGACCCAAAGGGA
>CAJQMW010000404.1 GCA_905479535.1 uncultured Maribacter sp.
TCCGGTTTGCCTTCAAACTTTTTACGAAGTTCAGGATTCTGTGTTGCTATGCCTACAGGACATGTATTCAGATGGCATACACGCATCATGATACAGCCGGAAGCTACTAGTGGTGCAGTTGCAAAACCAAATTCTTCGGCACCTAGTAGACAAGCCACCGCAACATCCCTACCTGTTTTAAGTTGACCGTCACATTCCAGAATAATTCTGTTTCTTAAATCATTTAAAACCAATGTTTGTTGCGCCTCTGCAATCCCCAATTCCCACGGAAGCCCTGCATGTTTTAGCGATGTTAAGGGAGATGCACCTGTTCCTCCGTCAAAACCGGAGACCAATATCACATCCGCCTTGGCTTTTGAAACCCCGGCCGCCACGGTGCCCACACCTACTTCTGAAACCAATTTTACGTTTATGCGCGCTTTTCTATTAGCGGATTTTAAATCGTAAATTAATTGTGATAAATCTTCGATAGAATAGATATCATGATGTGGTGGTGGCGAAATAAGGCCAACATAAGGCGTGGAATTTCTAGTTTTAGCTATCGAAGGATTCACTTTAGGACCTGGTAATTGTCCTCCCTCACCTGGCTTTGCACCTTGAGCCATTTTTATCTGAATCTCTTTCGCATTGGTCAAATAGTTTGAAGTGACCCCAAACCTTCCCGATGCCACTTGCTTAATGGCACTATTTCTCCAGTCGCCGGTGGCATTTTTATAAAAACGTTCTTCATCTTCACCACCTTCACCGGAATTGCTCTTGCCGCCTATCCGATTCATGGCAATGGCTAAATTCTCATGGGCTTCTTTACTGATGGAGCCATAGGACATGGCACCAGTTTTAAATCTTTTTACAATCTCCGTCCATGGTTCTACATCTTCCAATGGAATTGGGTCATAATTAGAAAATTCAAAAAGACCTCGGATAGTCATCAGACTTTGAGATTGCTCGTTAACCATTTTAGAAAATTCCTTATAGGTATCCGGTTCATTGTTTCTAACGGATTTTTGGAGTTTTGCGATAGAAATCGGATTGAACATATGTTTTTCACCATCCCTTCTCCATCGATATTCACCTCCAATTTCTAAATCGAGCGTAGCTGCGACTGATTTATTGTTATATGTTTTTTGATGACGTTTAGCAATTTCCTTTTCTATTTGGTAAAGACCTATTCCCTGTATACGTGTCGGGGTATTCGGAAAATATTTGTCCACTACTTTGGTGTTGATGCCAATACATTCAAAAAGCTGAGATCCACGATAAGAGTTGAGCGTGGAGATTCCTATTTTGTTCATCACCTTTAGAATCCCTTTTCCTACAGCTTTATTATAATTTTTTATGGCCTCGTCAAACGATATTTCGGTAATATCATGTTCCTCAATCTGCTCTGCAATAATTTCATTCACCAAATAAGGATTCACGGCACTGGCACCAAATCCAAATAATAGGGCAAAATGGTGTACCTCCCGTGGTTCGGCAGATTCTACGATAATACTGGAATTGGAACGTTTCCCTAATTTCTGTAATCCACTGTTAACGAAAGAACAAGCTAGCAATGCCGGTATTGGGGCATTTTTATCATTAACGTTCCTATCCGATAATATGATAATGTTGGTGCCATTGTCCACCGCTTGGGAAGCTTGATTTAGCACATCTTGTAAAGCGTCTTCCAGACCATTATGACCCTGTTCAATTGGATATAGTATGGGAATGGAAACCACCTTGTAGTCTGGGCTTACATCATAATTTTTAATTTTGTCCAAATCTTCTTTGGAAATGACCGGATTCTGAATTTTTAATTTTCTGCAGTGTAGTTCTGAAAATTCAAAAATATTGTGGTCGCTACCCAACGTAAGACTGATATCCGTAATCAGTTCCTCCCGTATACCATCTAATGGAGGGTTGGTAACCTGAGCGAATAGTTGTTTGAAATAGTTATAGATAAGTTGCGGCCTTTCCGATAATACGGCGATGGGAGTGTCCGAACCCATTGACCCTATGGGTTCTTTTGCCGTCTTACCCATGGGTAGGATTATAGTGTTAATATCCTCTAGGGTATATCCGAAAACGGATTTTCTTTTTTCCAGTGTTTCTTCACCTAGGAACAGAGGACAATCGTTGTAGGGAATGTCCTTTAAATGAACAAGGTTCTTCTGAAGCCATTTCTTGTAGGGATGTTTTTTAGCAATATTTTCCTTTATTTCCTCATCATTTACGATTCTTCCTTCCTCCATGTTCACCAAGAACATTTTTCCCGGCTCCAACCTGCCGTGAAAATCCACATTTTCCGGGGCAATTTCAACCACTCCGGTTTCGGAGGACATCACTACGTAGTCATCCTTGGTCACGGAATATCTGGATGGTCGCAATCCGTTTCTATCCAGAACGGCACCAATATAATTTCCATCGGTAAAGGGAATAGATGCAGGGCCGTCCCAAGGTTCCATCATACAGGAATGGTATTCATAGAACGCTTTTTTGGTCTCTGACATTTCCTCGTTTTTCTCC
>CAJQMW010000405.1 GCA_905479535.1 uncultured Maribacter sp.
CCCTTGGGCATCACCACATCAAAGGCAGACAACCGATCTGTGGCCACCATAACCAAGATATCGCCCTCTAGCGTATAGACTTCCCTTACCTTTCCCTTATAAACGTTCTTTTGGGCGGGAAAATTGAAATTGGTATCGATAATGGTGTTCGACATAAGCAGCTATTTAATTTTGATGCTCAATGGTTTTATAAGCATCAATCACTTTTTTAACCAATTTATGACGGATGACATCCTTATCGTCCAGATATATCATTTCTATTCCTTCCACATCCTTGAGGATAAGTAGCACTTCCTTAAGGCCGGAAATGGTTCGTCTTGGCAGGTCTATTTGTCCCGGGTCTCCCGTAATGAGGAATTTTGCATTTTTACCCATTCGGGTAAGGAACATTTTCATCTGGGCATGGGTCGTATTTTGAGCCTCGTCAAGAATAACGAAGGCGTTGTCCAGGGTTCTTCCCCGCATAAAGGCCATAGGTGCAATTTGGATAGTTCCATTCTCTATGAAATGCGTCAATTTCTCTGCCGGAATCATATCGCGCAACGCATCGTATAAAGGTTGCATATAGGGGTCCAGTTTTTCTTTCAGATCCCCTGGTAAAAATCCCAGGTTTTCCCCTGCTTCCACGGCCGGTCTGGTCAGAATAATTCTTCGCACCTGTTTTTCCTTCAACGCTTTTACCGCTAAGGCCACACCCGTGTAGGTTTTACCCGTTCCCGCCGGACCAATGGCGAAAACCATATCGTTTTTTTTGGCGGCATCAACCAATCGCCGTTGATTAACGGTCTGTGCTTTAATAAGTCGGCCACTTACACCATGTACTAAGGTTTCCCCACTATTCTCGGAAGACTGATAATCTGCAGCACCGTTACTAGAAAGTACCCGCTCAATGACATTTTCATCCAGTTTATTGTATTTAACGAAATGCGCCGTAAGCATATCAAAACGTTTGTCAAACTCCTCAAGAAGGTCCTCGTCTCCGTAGGCCTTTATTTTATTTCCTCTCGCTACAATTTTTAACTTAGGGAAATATTTCTTTAAAAGATCAATATGCTCGTTCTGTTGTCCAAAAAACTCTCTTGGACTAATATCGGTAAGTTCTAAAACCAGTTCGTTCAAATGGTGGGATTTAGTAAGATTGCAACCATTCCAAGTTTAATTTCGCTTGGCTGTTTTTTTGTTTAATTTTGTGGTTCAAATTTAGGTAAAATTAAGTTTTACTAACCAAAAACATATCAACATTGCTGCATGGCAATAATAACGCTAACTACAGATTTTGGACTAAAAGATCACTTTGTGGCGGTTCTTAAAGGCTCCATTTACACAGAACTGCCCGATGCCAAAATTGTTGATATTTCCCATGACATAGCTCCTTTCAACATTCATGAGTGTGCCTATATACTAGAGAATAGCTATCATAGTTTTCCCAAAGGGACCATACATATCGTAGGTGTGGACTCCGAAGCTACCGCGGAGAACAAGCACATTGCTGTATTGGTTGATGGCCATTATTTCATTAGCGCCAATACCGGTGTTGTTGGACTTATTACTTCAAAAATGAAACCTGATAAAGTAGTGGAAATCAGCATTCCCAACCCGTTGCACGGTTCTTTCCCAGTAATGAGTGTTTTCATTCAAGTAGCTTGCCACATCGCAAGGGGTGGAACGTTGGAGGTAGTGGGGAAACCGTTTGCCAATCTTAAGGAGTTGAGGGAATTTTCGCCTAGAATTGCAGAGGACGGTAAAAAAATTATTGGAAGTGTTATATACATAGATAATTATGGAAATGTAGTCACCAATATTGAAAAACATCTCTTTGAAGCTTATAGAAATGGAAGGGATTTTGAGCTCCATGCCAGAAACCATAAGATTAAGACTATACATAAGGCGTACAGTGATATAATCGATTTCACCTTGGATAAAAATCAAAGAAAAGGAGACGGTGACCTATTGGCACTTTTCAATTCTTCCGATTATATTGAGTTGGCCATTTACAAAAGTAACTTGAACACCGTTGGCGGGGCTTCTACCCTACTTGGTTTAGGTTATAGGGATACCATAATTATCGATTTTCTTTAATCCTAGCGACTAATTGGAATAAAAGCACTTCTACTAATCTCCCATTTAGAAGGAATCAAGATAGTGGGCCATGGTTAATAACTCTTGTTTTAAACCCTTCATTAACTTTCAAAAAGTTGGTATGACGGTGCTTGTAGCCTTAAAATTCTTGAGGCTTACTGTTGATAAGTTTGTTTCCTATAAAAGGTCAATTAAAATATCTTTGTTTGAAATGACTTATCCGTAAAAGGTTATTACAATTGTATTGAAAAGGGCACGTCATCGATAACAAAACAAAGTGTAAAGAATGAAATTTATAGTATCAAGTACGTATTTGTTGAAGCAACTTCAGATATTGGGAGGAGTCATCAATAACAGTAATACGCTTCCTATTTTAGATAATTTTCTATTCGATTTAAATAAGAACAAACTAACGGTTTCCGCTTCGGACCTGGAGACCACTATGAGTTCTGTACTTAATGTGGACTCGGACAATGAAGGTGTCATTGCAGTACCCGCACGCTTACTTTTGGAAACGCTTAAAACCTTCCCAGAACAGCCATTGACCTTTGTGGTAGAAGATAATAATACGGTAGAAATCAGCTCCGACCATGGTAAATATGCATTGGCCTATGCGGACGGTGCGGAATTTCCTAAAGCAGTGGTGTTATCCAGTCCCAGTTCCACGACATTATTGGGGGATATATTGGCAACTGCTATAAACAAGACCATCTTCGCTGCTGGCAATGATGACCTGAGACCTGTAATGAGCGGGGTCTTCTTTCAATTTTCTACGGAGCATTTAACCTTCGTAGCTACGGACGCCCATAAATTGGTAAAATATCAAAGAACCGATGTAGTGGCTTCCCAAGTGTCGGAATTCATTATGCCTAAAAAACCATTAACACTTTTAAAGGGAATACTAACAGGTAGTGAATCTGACGTACTGATCGAGTATAACGATAGTAATGCAAAATTTACGTTTGACGATACCGAACTAATCTGTAGGCTTATTGATGGGAAATATCCGAATTATGAGGCTGTGATACCAAAAGAGAATCCGAATAGGCTGACCATAGCCAGGAATCAGTTGCTAAGTTCTGTCAGAAGGGTTTCTATATTCTCCAATAAGACTACACACCAAATACGACTAAAAATTGCAGGGGCGGAACTCAATATTTCTGCGGAAGATATAGACTACTCCAATAAGGCCGAAGAACGGTTGACCTGTTCTTATCAGGGCGACGATATGCAGATAGGTTTCAATTCACGTTTTTTAACCGAAATGCTCAACAATCTTACCTCTGATGAGGTGTCTTTGGAAATGAGCCTTCCAAATCGTGCGGGGATATTAA
>CAJQMW010000406.1 GCA_905479535.1 uncultured Maribacter sp.
TGACTTCGTTAAAGGAAAATAGGCTTGGATTCCAATGTAGTCCAGTTTGTCCCAAAATCTAATATGTTCGTATTCATCATACCAATTGGCGGCATAGGTAAGCTCACCCTTATAAATTTCCTTTATTTCATCGATTAACGAAACCCATCTCTCTGGTTGTTTTTTTATGGAAGTCCGCAGTTCGGTCCCAACGCAGAATAGTTCGGTTTCCGTTAAGGCCGCAATTTTGGCATAGCGCAGCATATTTGTCCGGTAGGAATCAAACCAGGCATCCCACTCCTTGTCATTGTCCAAAGTGATATTGGACCGCCACCCGTCGTTCATCCATAAATGAGGTTTTAGTTGTACTTTGAGGCCGTTACGGTGGAGGTCGTTTATGGCCCTAATGAAGTTGGAGTCCCTTCTTGTAAACCGCTCCGGACGTTCAGGAGTGTTCATAACTTTAGTACGATCGTCTTTTTGATAGAGGAAAGGTATTACGGCCACCCATTCTACGTTTGCTTTTATTAAACTGTTGATGCCGGCTGTGTTATCCTCGGACCAACCAAAAACGCTCATGCCTCGTTGTTTCTCATCGACCTTGTAAAAATTGTTTACGGTCCCTTTCATATTCATTACGGAATTGTCCCACTCATAGTCGTACCATTCATAGGAATTGGCGTAAACCAATGTTTTAAAACCGATAAATGTGATGAGAAGGGGAAGTATAAAACGATACCCCAGTTGCTTAAAAAATATGGACTTTGCTTTGGTGCGGTAGAGTTTGGTGAAGTAAAGTACGGCCAAGAAAAGCAGGTAACATAACAAAAAAAGCACATGAAAACCGATAAGAAAATTGCGGTTGGCGGCAATATCAAAAAAGAACAAGGCACTATCACCTAAACCGCGATCACCACGACTTAAGAAAATCATAATTGTGATGAAGGTTACAACCCAAAGGCTTGCGTATAGGTATAGAATATGTTTGATACTACCTTTCATTTCAGAGCGTCTTTTTACCTCCTTTCATAACCTTGGCCACTGCGATTGCCTGTGGGTCTTGTTTTTCTAACTCCTGAACGATTCTTGGGTGGTCTTGTTCCCGACCTTGTGACATTTTTTTGGCCGCTTGTATTTCCGTAATACCTATTTCGAATCCGACGACCCCTTTGATCTGGCGCATGGTTTTAGCGGAAAGGTTATTTATGGAAACGGGGCATTCCGAATTTTGCTCGTATTTATCTACCAACTTGTGCATGGAGGCTAAAACTGCCTGTTCATCCAAAATGCGCAATTTACCGTAAACATGTACGGCTATATAGTTCCAAGTGGGTACTTCTTCTTCTTGGTACCAAGAAGAAGAAATATAGCTGTGTGGTCCGTTAAAAATGCAAAGCACTTCGGTGTTTTCGGAAAATTGTTTCCATTGCGGGTTGGCCTTTGCAATATGGCTTACCAGAACATCATTTCCTTCGTTGTCGACATCAAGCTCCAGCGGAATGTGGGTGGCCCAAGGCTTTCCATCCACTTGGCTTACCAGAATGCCAAAACCGTTCTCCTTAAGGAACTGCTTTACCTCGGATATATTCTCGTTTTTATAGTGCGCGGGTATGAACATCATATAAAAGTAGCGAAAACATTATTTAAGCAAACATTCATTTTATTACCGTCAAGAAGTTTTTAAAATGATTCCTATTTTGAAGTGAACTTAAAATTACACAGATGCCTTTTATAACAAACGAAACAGCAAAAGAACAAGTAGATATTTTTTATGAAGATTACGGAAGCGGTCAACCTGTAATACTTATTCACGGATGGCCATTAAGTAGAAAATCATGGGAACAACAGGTTTGGAAAATTGTAGATTCCGGCTTTCGTTGCATCTCTTATGACCGTAGGGGATTCGGAACATCGTCTTCGCCTTGGGGTGCCTACGACTATTCTGCCCTGGCCAGTGATTTGAATACCATCTTTGATGGCCTCAAATTAAAAGATGCCATTATTGTAGGATTTTCCATGGGAGGTGGGGAAGTGGTGCGTTACCTTACGGATTACGGCTCCGAAAAAGTGGCCAAGGCAGTGCTTGTCAGTTCTATAATTCCGCTGGTAAAGAAAAAAGATGATAATCCGGACGGTGTACCCGAAAGCGACCTAGAAGGTATCATTGATGCCCTGCAGAACGATAGGGTGGGGTTTCTAAAAGAATTCAGCAAAGGATTCTACAATTTTGATGACAACCAGGATAAAGTGAGTCAGGCGCAGTTGGACTACGACTTCACCATTGCCTCTTTTGCCTCACCACGGGCCACTATCCAAACCGCTCTGGCATGGATGCGTACCGACTTTAGATCGGAGCTGAAGAATGTAACCGTTCCTACTTTGATCGTCCACGGTGATGCGGATAGCACAGTGCCCATTGCAACTTCGGCAGAGCAAGCGGCCAAAGGAATCAAGGATAATACTTACGAAGTAATAAAAGGAGCTCCTCACGGTCTGAACATCACCCATTCGGATGAACTCAATGAAATCCTGATTAAATTCTTGAAAAGCTAGAAAAAGAAAATACCAATGAAAAGCCGGACAATCGTCCGGCTTTTTTAATGTTTTAGTGTTGCCAGAACAGGCAAGTGGTCGGAAATGTGTTTGTTGTTTTCCATTCGGTCGTCAATGTGTATGTATTCTTCAACGAGAAAATCTTTCTCGAAAATATAATCGATGCGCCTATCCAATTTCATCTGTGGATCAAAACCATTGAAAGTTCCGGTAGGACCGTAAAAAGGTGTTCGGGAAATTTCCTTTGCGTCAGAAAGCTTGCTTTGCAGATACTGGGTTGGGGCCTGATCCGGTGTAAGGTTCAAATCGCCCATCAATACTACCGGATAATTTTCCTTATTTACGTCTTCTATTTTTTCAAAGATGAGTTCTGCCGATTCCGCTCTTGCTTCCTTGCCGATATGGTCAAAATGGGTATTGAATACATATAGTTTTTTACCGGTTTCCTTCGCTTCAAACTGTCCGTAGGTACAAATCCTTTCCATAGAAGCGTCCCAACCCACGGAAATTTCATTGGGCGTTTCCGAGAGCCAAAAGGTTTTCTGGTGTAAAAGCTTGAATTGTGTAGAATCGTATAGAATAGGCGAATACTCCCCTTTTTGGTCCCCATCATCCCTGCCCACCCCTATATAAGTAAAATCGGTAAGAGTGCTGTCAATGTAGATGAGTTGCCTATGGAGCACTTCCTGCATGCCAATGAAAGAAGCGTTATAATGCGCTAGCAATTGGACCAGCGACTCCTTGCGGTCTTCCCAATTGTTTACGGTATCGTTTACATTATCGTATTTGATGTTATAGGTCATGACCTTAAGTTCTTGCCCTTGAAAGGCAAAGGTTGAAAGGAAAAATAATATGGGAAAAATTATTGATTTCATACGATTAGGATTGCAAAGCGATTGACAATTTAGTGATTAACGGTTACATTTGAGGTATGGAACAGAAAGGTTATCTACATCAAATTCATCCGGTACTACCGGTTAAGGATGTTGTTGAGGCTTTGGATTTTTATGTAAACCGACTAGGTTTTAAAATCGCTTTCGCCGATGACTCCAAGAAACCTTCCTATGCCGGAATCCTAAGGGACGATATTGAAATACATTTACAATGGCATGACGCCAAGGAATGGGAGATAGAGATAGATAGGCCCATGTTACGGATCGTAACCCAGAACATAGAAGCTCTTTACAAAGAATATTCGGATAAGGATGTTTTTCATGCCCATACCTTACTCAGGGAAACGGCCTGGGGAACAAAAGAATTCGCCTTCTACGACCCTTTTAAAAATGGATTGACTTTTTATAGGGATGTTTAAAAAGTTATTGTTTCAAAATACATCTAGGTTTATGCAGTAAGGTATTATTTCGAATCAGATTTTATTTGGGTTTTTGGCTAATTCGACATGTGATATTTTAGAAAAATTATAGGGTATACCCACTATGCATTTTGAGTGGATTAGTAAAAATGGATGTCAATTCGAGTGTTTTTTCGAAATACAATGGAGAAAAAATGTATCGAGAATAGCCTATGGACTAACAAGGTTCTCGATACACTGTTTTTTACAATGAAAAATTGAAAAACACAGTACTCGAACTGACAATTTATACGTAAATTATTCGAAATGTACAACGGGTTAGATTATACTTTTGAATATGTATCATCCCTTATGCTTTTCAAACCATGCCAAAACACTGGCTATTTTGGCTATCAGGTTACTGGGTTTGTTGGCTATCCCGTGGGAAGCACCAGGTATACGTACCATGGCAGTTTCTACCCCTTCTAACTTTAATGCGGTATAGAACTGTTCGGATTCCGCTATTGGGGTACGGTAGTCTTCTTCTCCCGTAAGTAACATGGTCGGGGTAGTTACGTTGCCCACATAGGATAGGGGAGAGCGCTTGAAATAACTTTCAGGGTCTTCCCAAGGTTTCTTCCCGAACCAATACTTGGAAAAAAATGCCGCTCCATCGGCATACAGCACAAAACTTGTCCAGTTGATAACCGGCTTTGCCACTACCGCGGCTTTAAAACGGTCCGTCTTGCCCACTATCCAAGCCGTCAGCACTCCTCCGCCACTTCCACCAGTGACAAATAGATTGTTTGCATCAACAAAACCCTTAGCAAGAACCGCATCCACACCGGACATGAGGTCTTCATAATCGTGGTTGGGATAGTCGTGGTGGATAAGGTTGCCAAACTCCGCTCCATAGCCACTGCTTCCTCTTGGATTGGTGTACAGCACCACGTAACCAGCAGCGGCGTAAGCCTGAATTTCTGCTGAGTAAACCGCTCCGTAACTCGCAAAAGGACCTCCGTGAATCTCCAAGATAAATGGGTATTTTTTGGAAGGGTCAAAATTTGGTGGCGTTACTACCCAACCTTGTATTTGACGTTGGTCAAAGGACGATTCCCACCAAAGTTCTTCCACTTTGCCCAAATCCTTAAAGGAGAATAAATCGTCGTTCACAAAAGTGAGCCGCTTGCTTCCGCGCTTATCGCTCACCGCCAAGTCAGAGGGATGGTCCGTACCACCCAAAGTATAAGCAATCCAGCCTGTATTGGACACGCTATAGTCAGCCGCATTATAGGGCCTTCCCAAGGAAAGTCCACCTAAGCCGGTTAGTTTCTCGGTTACCTGACCGGAAAGTGTTATATATCCAATTTTCGTTGCTCCCTGGTCGTCGTATTGAAAATACAATCCTTTGCCATCGTTGGACCATTGGACGTTGTTGATGTCCCGGTCAAAACTGCCGGACAATAGTTGTGAAGTGCCACTGGTCAAATCCATCACATAAAGATCGTTCAATTGGTAGCCCAAGAGCTTATCGTCAAGACCGCTATAAGCGATTTTATTTCCATCCGGAGATACCTTTGGAGCGTCGTCCGGGCCATACCTGTCGGTTAACTCTCTTGTTTTACCATCGGAAAGCGTTAGTTCATAAATTTCACTATTATTGGGTTCAAAAGCCTCATCTGGATTAAAATTAGCCGAAAAATAGAGTTTTCTTCCATCTTTGGACCATGCCGGGGCACCGTGGTCA
>CAJQMW010000407.1 GCA_905479535.1 uncultured Maribacter sp.
AAAAGGAATAGCAAATTCAATATTGATTAAAGTAAATCAAATAGGTACGTTAACTGAGACCATTGCAGCGGTCAATATGGCCAAGAATGCTGGATATACTTCCGTAATGTCCCACCGTTCAGGGGAAACCGAGGATAATACGATTGCCGATTTGGCCGTAGCGTTGAACACGGGGCAGATCAAAACTGGTTCCGCATCGCGTTCGGACAGAATGGCCAAATACAACCAACTACTTCGTATTGAGGAAGAGTTAGGCACCATGGCCTACTATCCTAAAGAAAAAGCCTTTAAAATAAAATAGTGTTAAACTGCTGAAAAGACCCTTCTCAATGAGAAGGGCTTTTTTTTGGTGTACTCCCAAAAAGTACCTATCTTTTTCCTAATTCTTTAATTAATTCCCTCTTAGACTTTATATGAATAATTTTCTTTTTGTTGCTGCCGAGAATGATGCCATACCCAATTGCAAGGCTGGTGGTATGGGTGATGTTGTACGTGATGTTCCAAGGGAGATTGCGAGAAGAGGTGATAAAGCTCATGTGGTGGTTCCAGCTTACAACCGTCTGCACAAGAATGGTATCTTTAAAACCAATCTTGAATTTTCATTGAGAGGAACAACGTATAGAGCTGAGCTTTATGAGGTAACTCCTAAGAAGGTCATTGAGAATATTACCCATTATGTAATACACCACCAGGAAATTGAGGAAGGTGGTATAGCACATATCTATCATGATGACCCTACTGAACCCTTTTTCAATGATTTTGTGAAGTTCATGATTTTTAACACTGCGGTAGCAGAAGCAATGAATATAAATGCTTTTGGAAATTTGGACATAGTTCATATGCATGACTGGCATTCCAGTGCTGTCCTGTTTCTAAAGACATATCACCCCAATTATAAGAACTTGAAAAAGATGCGTTATGTGTATAGCATACATAACTTGGCCATTCAGGGTATCCGTCCATTTTATAACAATTATGCATCGGTAAATCATTGGTTTCCGGAAATAAATTTGGACCATAAGGCATTGATGGACCCTAGATATCAGGATTGTATAAATCTGATGGCGGTAGGCATTCGTCTGGCAGATGCCGTGCATACGGTATCACCTTCCTACAAGGAAGATGTTATGATTCCGAGTAGGAAGCCAGAGTTCATAGGGGGTGAAAGTTTGGAAAAAGACCTACAGCAAGCCAATGATGAAGGACGTTTGTTCGGGATTCTCAATGCCTCCAATTACGGTAATATCCGGGAAGCCGAGAAAGGATTGTTATATAGGAATACCGTTAAGGCATTGTTTGGATGGCTTCAGGATGAATCCAAAAAATACAAAGCAGATTTCTTGGCTCATACGGGAGAAAAAATCATGGAATATGTTGGTAATCGTCCAAAATTCATCGTTTCAAGTGTCGCACGTTTGACAGAACAAAAGTTTTATTTTTTTATGCGCTCACCAGAGGCTTTGGAGACCATGCTGAAAAGGTTGGAGAAAATTGATGGTATCTTTATGGTCTTGGGTACTGGAGACCCTGACTATGAGGAACATTTCAGGAATATGAGTTATAAACATAAAAACTTCATATTTACAAATGGCCAGTCAGAGGATTTAATCGATTCCATGTATTTAGAAACAGACCTTTATTTTATGCCAAGTCTTTTCGAACCTTGTGGCATCAGTCAAATGCTGGCCATGAGGAATGGCAATCCCTGCCTAGTTCATCATACTGGAGGGCTCAAGGATACCGTTGAACACTTAAAAACAGGTTTTGCCTTTGATGGAAAGACCTATGACCAAAAAATAAAGAATATGGTCAAGGTTTTTGACCAAGCTCTGGACATTTGGGAAAATGACCAGCCAAGGTGGAAAAAGATAAAAGCAAACGCCAAAAAAATGAGATTTACTTGGGAAAAATCCCTGGACGAATACTATAAATCATTGTATCTTCTATAGTCCAAGGGACTGAGTTCCAGTATTTGAAAACTACCCTTGTTAATAATTCTTTAAAGGGTTTTCTTTAATTGTTAAAACCATCTCTTTTCCTTAAATTTACTACTCTAGAATAATAAGTAATCACTACAAATGTCAGACAAAGCTACATTAGATTTTAATGGTCAAAAATTTGAATTTCCTGTAACAACGGGTACGGAAAATGAATCCGCGATAGATATAAAAACGTTGCGCTCTACCACAGGCGGTCTCATTACCATTGATCCAGGGTATAAGAATACGGGGTCATGTGAAAGTGCGATAACGTTCTTGGACGGGGAGAAAGGGATTCTTAGATATAGGGGATATGCAATCGAGGAACTAGCGGAGAAGGCGGGTTTTTTAGAAGTTGCTTACTTATTGATATTTGGGGAATTACCGAACAAAGAGCAGTTGGAGGCTTTTCATGTTGATATAAAAAACGAGTCGCATGTAGATGAGGAAATGAAAAAGATTTTGGATGCCTTTCCAAAGTCAGCCCATCCAATGGGCGTACTTTCTTCCATGACCAGTGCTTTGATTGCTTTTAATCCTATTTCGGTCAATGTTACCTCTAAGGATGAGATGTACGGGGCCATTGTTAGAATACTTGCTAAGTTCCCTGTTTTAGTGGCTTGGACTATGCGGAAGAAAAAAGGATTGCCCTTAGATTATGGTGATGATAATTTAGGGTATGTAGAGAACATTCATAAAATGATGTTCAAAAAGCCAACGCAAGAGTATCAGCGAAATAAAATAGTCATTGAGGCATTGGACAAACTTCTAATTCTACATGCGGATCATGAACAAAACTGTTCTACCTCTACTGTGCGAATCGTGGGGTCTTCACATGCCGGATTGTTCGCCTCGCTTTCTGCGGGAATTTCAGCGTTATGGGGCCCTTTACATGGAGGGGCTAACCAGGCCGTTCTAGAAATGTTGGAAGCTATTGAGGCAGATGGTGGG
>CAJQMW010000408.1 GCA_905479535.1 uncultured Maribacter sp.
TTAAAGGATTTTTTGGACGCTAAGGTTATAACCTATAATAACCCCAAGTTCCTAGAATCTGACCCCCTGCAAATTCCCCATCTTTTTTCCAAACAAGAAGATATAGAAATTAGTGCCTTTTTAACCGCAACCATAGCGTGGGGCAACCGGAAAAGTATCATTAACAATTCCAGAAAATTAATGAACCTCTTCGACCATGCTCCTTATGACTTCGTAGTCAATCATGCAGAGAGCGATTTGGAAGGTTTATACGGATTTGTTCATAGGACCTTCAACCATGAAGATTTGTACTATTTTATTAAAAGCCTTCAAAACATTTATGCTGAACATGGTGGATTGGAATCGATTTTCACGAAACATCAAGAAGCGCATTCCCTTCAACCGGCCATATCAAAGTTTAAGCATCTATTTTTTGGGCTGGAACATCAAAATAGGACTACCAAGCATATTTCTGATCCTTTAAAAGGTTCTGCCGCAAAGCGCATCAATATGTTTTTAAGGTGGATGGTCCGTGATGACAATACCGGTGTGGATTTCGGCCTATGGAAAGGCATAAGCACCTCTAAACTTTCTTGCCCCTTGGATGTACATTCCGGTAATGTTGCCCGAAAACTACAATTACTTAAACGGAAACAAAATGATGCAAAAGCTTTAGCAGAACTGGATAAAAATTTACGAAAACTAGACCCCAAAGACCCTGTGAAATACGATTTTGCATTGTTCGGTTTAGGTGTTTTTGAAAAATTTTAGAAAACAACCCGCTATCCAGGTATAGCGGTTTAGCTGACAAGCCCCATATCACCCAAATCTAAATTCTGCTTTGCACCATCTTCCCTAATGGATTTATAGATGGCTTCTACGATAATCATATCCCTTTTCCCCATTGCTCCAGGAGCTACGTTAGGCGAACCTGTCAAGATGTGTTTTGCAAAATCATCCATCTGCAAGGCCTGTTGACTTTGGTGCGGAAAACTAATGACATTCCCTTTAGATGTTCTTCCACTTATAGGGCCATAACTGTGAGCAGGTTCAAGTTCGAACCAACCATCATTACAATGAACCTTCAGCCTATTGCCGTTGGCATTGTGGGAAGTAAACATGTGACCTACCGCACCATTCGGGAATTCGAACTGCGCAGTAATCGTTTCATCGGTTGCTTTAAAATATTCCGGTCTTGTACTAAACTCCTGAGCACTTACCGATATAGGGTTTGAACCTGTCCCGTAAATTGAAGTTTGTATGGAATACACACCCATGTTCACTAAAGCCCCTCCCCCGGATAATTCATGATTTAATCGCCATTGGTCCGGATTACCCCTTGATATATATCCGGCATCCGAGGACACGAACAACGGGTCTCCAAAAGTCCTTTCTTTTATGTACTTTTTGACCTCTTTCGTGTAAGGGTCCGACTGCATACGATATCCTACACTCAACTTTACGCCTGCAGCTTCACACGCCGTGATAATTGCATCGCATTCCGCAACACTAACCGCCATTGGTTTTTCACATATAACATGTTTACCGGCCTTAGCTGCTCTTATACTAAAATCCGCATGCATGCTGTTAGGTAACACCACATAACCGATATCGATTGCGTCATTATCGGCTATAGTATCAAAATTTTGATAATTGTAAACGTTACGCTCCGGTATGCCATACCTATCTTTCCAAATCTTTTCCTTTTCCTTTTCCTTGGTTCCGGTTACGATACCTGCCAAATAGCAGTCTTCCGTATCCATAAGTGCCGGTGCTAGTTGATAGGTACTGTAGCTGCCCAAACCTACGAGTGCAATGCCTAACTTTTTTTCAGGACGTGGAGTATTTTTTGTTTTTGCAAAAGAAAAGGGCCCTATTAATCCTGAGGCAACCAGGCCTTTGGATAAAAGTTGGTTAAAATCTCTTCTGTTCAAATTCATCATATTTTCCGGTAATTTTGATTTAAATATAGAGGTCAGTAGCTAAATACCTGCTTTTTTGAAATGGAACTCGTCTTGAGTTGTTCTTTTACCTGCAATTTGAAATTTTCTCATCTGTCGGTTCGAGCCTTTCGACTCCGCTCAAGACAGGCTGCAGCCGAGAACTATTCGTTTCGAAAATGTAGGTTTCGACTCCGCTCAACCGGACAGTTGTTTAGTGATCGGCACTTGGATAAGTAAATATCTACTGACCTCCGTTAAATTAAATAAAAAACCACTATTAAGTGCTAATAGTGGTTTTAAATAATAAGATTAATCTTTTTATGACTTTGGCATAACTACGGAATCAATTGCATGAATGATACCATTTGCCGCCATAACGTCGGCTAAGATTACCGTTGCAGTTCCTCCATTAGCGTCAGTTAGCAATACGTTACCGTCACGCAATGAAAGCGTAAGTGTTCCGCCATTTACAGTTTCTATTTCAAAATTTCCATCATTGGCCTGTATGGCTTCAATCACGGATGCAGCGTTATAAGAGCCCGATACCACGTGATAGGTCAGGATTCCTCCTAATTTTTCTTTGTTTTCCGGCTTCACCAAGGTGTCAACCGTACCTTCTGGTAGTGTTCCGAAGGCATCATTGGTAGGTGCAAATACCGTAAATGGTCCTTCACCGTTCAAGGTCTCTACTAATCCTGCGGCGTCAACAGCGGTTACTAAAGTGCTGAATCTTTCGTCACCAGAAGCCACACTTACAATCGTTGGCATTTCCGTTACTTCTTCCACAACTTCTTCCATTTCCTCCTCGGCGGCTTCCATTGCTTCTTTACTTTCTTTTTTTGTTTCTCCGCAACTCATAACCATTGCGGCAATAAATAATACTGATAGTGTTTTTAAGTTTTTCATGTTTATTTCTTTTGTTTCGACTAAAATAGCCTAATTAATATCGAAACTTCTTAATTTTTGTTTAAAATATTATTTAAAATATTAAACAAATTATAATAAGGATGATTTTAGCCCCTATTGGTCGTAAAATTGAATCAAAAGACTCTTCAGAAATATCAAGTTTAACTGATTAAATAATTATTTTCGTCTTAACTGAATAAACAACACTCTGATGAATAGACACATAATTTTTTTCGTTTTATGGATTCCCTTAAGTTTAATAGCACAGGAACGCAAACTACCGATTGATACC
>CAJQMW010000409.1 GCA_905479535.1 uncultured Maribacter sp.
GTATCGCCAATGCACTGTTCGAGCATCTTTCTGCGAAACTTCCCGTGTCCAGATTGCAAAGGGATCTTACGGACAGTACAGTATTAAGAAACGTGGGCGTACCCTTTGCACATACGGTCATTGCGTTTCTATCCACTTTAAAAGGACTCAATAAATTATTATTGAACAAGGAAAAATTTGAGCAGGACTTGGAGAACAACTGGGCCGTAGTGGCGGAAGCCATACAAACAATTTTAAGACGTGAGGGCTATCCCAACCCGTACGAAGCGTTAAAAGGTTTGACCCGTACGAACGAAAAAATCGACCAAAATTCCATCGCCAACTTTATCGATACCTTGGAAGTAAGTGAACGTATAAAAAAAGAACTCAAGCAAATTACGCCCAGCAATTATACCGGAATTTAAAGGGTCTTTGTTTCATTTACATTTTTCTTTTGCCCAATTACCTTTCCATAGCTTGATTAAGCTCCTTATATTTTAATATATAATTCTTAATGGCTATATTATTCCCAGATTAAAAACAAAACTACATGCAAGCAAATTTCTCTGTTGAAGATTCCGTTAGTAACCTTTGGGACAAACTAGACGGATGGTTAGATGCAGTTATCCTGAAACTACCGAATTTCATTATGGCCATTTTGGTCATGCTCCTGTTCTATTTTATAGCTCGGGGGATCCGTAAACTATTAAAAAGAACTATTTTAAAGAAAATCGGACAGGTTTCCATACAGGAGATTATAGCTAAAGTTGTTTTTGTTATAATTCTCCTGGTAGGTTTCTTCATAGCTCTTGGAGTACTGGATCTGGATAAAGTTCTTACCAGTATTTTGGCAGGGGCGGGAGTCGTTGGTCTAGCTATTGGTCTTGCTCTACAAGGTACGTTAAGCAATACGTTCGGCGGACTCATCCTATCCTTCATGCCGCAGCTTAAGATAAATGATTTTATCACGGCAGATGGCATATCTGGTTTTGTAACCGAAATTACTCTACGGAACATCATTCTAAGAAAACCCGACAATAACATGGTAGTTATTCCCAATTCCAAATTTATAGATGGTTCTTTTACTAATTACTCATTGAACGAAAGAAATCGAATATTCGTGAACTGCGGTGTGGGTTACGAAAGTGACCTTCAGATGGTGGAGGACTTGACCGTAAAAATTATTGGAGAGAATTTTGAGCAAGACGACGATGAACAGGTAGAATTCTTCTTTACCGAATTTGGTGAGAGTTCTATCAATTTTATGGTTCGGTTTTGGACGGATTGTATAAACGTTAAGCAAGAACATGCTGCACGGCATAAGGCAATAAAATTAATCAAATCTCACTTCGACGAGAAAGATATCAATATTCCATTCCCTATCCGGACTTTGGATTTCGGGAAAAACAATCTGACCATTCATACAGAAAAGCAGTAATAAATAAGACTATTTTGTCCTATTACATTCTCAAAAAACACCTGAAAATTAACAGGTGGTCACATCTACCTAACAAGTAATAAGTCCCGTTGTAAAATTTTACAACGGGACTTATTACTTGTCTTGATTAGTTTCTTATCCCTTAAAAAGTTTCCCCAATTCACTGAAACCTTCGCCTTTGTAATCGGATTTTTGGATAGCCTGCATCAATTGCATAAAATTAGCCGGATTCATGTTATTCCCTAGAACCCTTACCAAAGCAAATCCCTTTTCTCTATTATCTCCAAAAATGATGACCTCGTCAATGGCATCCTCGGCCCCCTTATATTTAATGGTTGCACGGCCAAACTCCGTATTCATTTTCATTAACTCTGTATACTCATCCCGGTCCAAAATTGCTTTTACATTTGACTTTTCAATTTTGTACTCACTACTATTCTCCGCAGTTTTTTTAAAAGCCAATATGTTCAATTTCTTTAAGGATGCCAAGGCCGTTCTTTGGGTCTCGGTCAGATTTACCTCTTCTAGATTAAGTATGCTGGTAGGAACATCAAAAAATAAGAAATTTGGGTTCTCTGTATTATCCACATAATACTCCTGCAAGCTCTGTGTAGAAGAGCATGCATTTAGTATAAGGGCAAAAAGGATGACGAATACACTACTTGTTTTTTTCATTATTTCTGAATTTTTATCTCTGCTGCAAGTGCTCCTTTAAGGAATTTTTATTTACCTCCTGCTTTATTCAACTCTTTGGGTAAATCCATTTTATTGGTAATGGAGCCTATTCTATTTAAGTCAATATCCCCGGTAAGGCTTACGAGTACGGTTTCAAACTTTCTTCCGTTTACATCAACATCCATATTGTTCATTCCGGAAACGAACATTAAAAGCTCTTCCACATGGTCTTTCTTATTTCCATTTTTGATGTAAAATTTCACGTTCACATCCTTGTCCTTTACACGCATCAATTCCTCCAACTTTGAAGATTTTAAATACTTCCTGACCGTGCCGCTCATATCCTCTGCAATTTTCTTGTCCTCGGTAATAAAAACTTTTACACCCTGCAATCCTTTTGCTACTTCCATAAATTCCTGGGCCTCTTTGTCATCGGATAAGGCACCTACCTTTGAAAAGAGATCTATCATGCCCTTGTTTACGATCACGGAACCCACGTTATCCATTTCCTCATATTTATCGAAAATAGATTGAGAAAACCCGAATACCGGTACTATGGCGATTAAAAATACTACTACTGCTTTTTTCATGACTGTTGTTTTTTGATTTGTTAATGATGAATTTAAAATATCGTCCCAATCGAAATAATGAACGATTAAGGCCGAAGTATTGTTTATTACTGCTTTTTCCCAGCTTTGTTCAGCTCTTCAGGAAGGTTCATTTTACTGGTAAGTGAGCCTATTTTGTTTAAATCGATGTCACCGGTTAAGGATAAAAGGACCGTTTCGAACTTTCTTCCGTTAATATTAATGTCTGCTCCAGAATCTTTAATTCCGGTCACGAACATTAAAAGTTCGCTCACATGATCGGCATCCTTACCTTGTTTTATATAAAACTTTACGTTCGCATCCTTATCCTTTACGCGCATCAATTCCTCCAAAGAATTTGATTTCAGATACTTGTTCATCGTACTCATCATATCTGCGGATATATCTTTATCCTCTGTAATGAATACTTTTAGGTTTTTTAGACTTTTTGCTATATGCATAAAATCTTTTGCCTCGGGCTCGTCCACTTCAACGTCTATGTTGGCCAAAAGCCTGAACATGCTCTGATTGACGACCACGGAACTCACATTGTCCAAATCTTCGTACTTGTCGAAAACGGACTGCGAAAACCCGGTGTAGGATACCACTACGGTCATTATAGTTACTATTATCTTTTTCATCTGTCTAATTTTTAATTGTTGTTATAAATTTTATCCTTTGTCTCCTCAAACTCGTTTAGATAGGCCACCTTTTCCGTACCTCTACTAAAATTTTCTGCTAAAAGGGCAAAGGCTTTTTTTGTTTGGTTGTAGGCCAAACGGGCCTTTTCTTGATCCGCGATCTGCTGTTCTCGGTATTCATTACCAAAATAAACTCCAAAAGCTAGGACGGCCACTGCGGCAACGCCCCCCCACTTGTTAAAATTTACGCTAGGTTTTAATGGGACCTGCTTCGTATAACGTTCTTCTTTGGCATTAGAAAAATATTGAAACATAGGGGCATAAGGTTCCAGATGAGCGGCTACATCATCTTTGGAAAAATAAGCCCGTAAGGTTTCTTCTTCTGCTACCGTAGCACTAGCATCAAAATACCTTTCCAATAATTTTTCTATGTTATCCATTTCCATAACTATGTTTTTGTATTAATTTTTCCCTGATCGTTTTCCTGGCTCTAGAGAGGGCTACCCGTATAGCGGTAGGTTTCATGTCTAAAAGGGCCTCAATTTCATGGTACTCGTATTGCTCCACATCTCTAAGCTGCAATACCATTTTCTGCTGTTCGGGCAACTCTTCCATAATCCTTTGTACCCAGTTTGCACTATCCCTTGCTTCCAATTGTGTTTGTAAGGAGGAACTGTCGTCACTATAATTACTATGTACCAATTTAAGGTTGCCCGCCTGTTTGGATTTTAATCTGTCCAAACAAAAATTCTTTGTCATTGTCATAGCAAATGCCTCTACGTTGTTGTACCCTTTCATTGCGCTCTTTTTAGACCACAATTTCAATAGTACTTCCTGTGTTGCATCTTCGGCTTCCTCCGTAGATACCAAAAGCCTTTTAGCCAATCGGTACAACTTATCCTTAAAAGGCATTACTGCATTTAAAAATTCCGCCTGTTTCATGCGTTGGTTGCTTGCGCTTTTTTTCTATTCTATGTAACCTTAAGAGACTAAAATGATTAAAACCTATATTTTATATAATTTCAATCTTGTGGGTTACCCTATTGGTTCAGTTGTTCGTAAACACTCTAAAAGGTCTACAAAAGGAAGACGATGTTCAACGAATATTGTTACAAATAATTTTTTTTTGTTTGATATGTAAGTAAATTTAACATCCTATTACTAATTATTTACGTAAGTATTCGGTGATTGTAAGTCCCCTGTTTTCTTTTCTATTTAAAATTGGAACGATTCTTGGAAAAAACGATCTCGTATATTCATTAAAAAAAGCTATGAAAAATTATTTTTTAGTATTCCTATGTTTAGGACTCAGTTTTGGTGCGTGCAACAATGAGGACGACACCCCAATAATTGAGGAAAAAGAGCAGGAGGAAGTTATAGAATCCGTAGAACTGGAAAACGAGATAAACGATTTCGTTTGGGCTGGACTGAACAGCTGGTATTTATGGCAGGATGAAGTCAATGATCTAGCCGATAACCGATTTGCTGACGAAAATGATTATTTTGGGTTCTTAAATGGATTTGCCACGCCAAGGGGATTGTTTCAGACAATGAGATCACCTAAAGATAGATTTAGTGTGATAGTAGATGATTATGACATCCTTTTCAATGCATTTTCAGGAGTTTTTAAGACCAATGGTATAGAATTCGTCTTAACTAGACCTCCCGAAGGAGGGAATGCTATAGTAGGAGTGGTGCGGTATATAATAAATGATTCTGACGCCTCGTCCAAAAACATTAAGAGAGGGGACATTTTTTATGCGGTAAAC
>CAJQMW010000410.1 GCA_905479535.1 uncultured Maribacter sp.
AAAATCAGAAGATTTCTATGCGTTGACCTCTCGTTTTGTCGAGCTTGTCTTTTGAGAAAGACACAGATAATATGTTAATTAGTAAAACAGGTTGTAAAGATAGGAATTCTGATTAATTTCTTTAGAGTTTGGTTTTAATAATTACATGCTCATCGATTAGCATCAGTGATGCTATATATATTACCTCTATAAAGATTGCAACTAATAAAATCTAACCCTTCCTAATAATCTTATCAATATTCCCGGCCAAATACATATGATCGCTCGCAGAGTTTTTACGAAGTACATTCGTCATCAATACCACCATATAGGTGCAATTATCCGAATGTTCCACAATAATGACAGAGTTCATAAAATTGATCACATTCCCCATATACTTCCCACAGGCCTCGCCCTTACTACGGTCACATTTGTAAAGTGAACCGGACTTAAAATAGACAGCGGCTTCCTTTAGTGCGGGAGCTTGTGCGTAGCGTATCCTACGGTCCGTCATGTACATTAGACGTTTCATTTCCAAGCTGGATTGCTCGTCCACCACTTTGCCCTGTTCCAGCTGTATCAAAAATTTCATGAGGCCCTGAGGGGAACCAATGCTTCCACCTTTATCCCCTACGTAGGTATTGGCACCCCTAGTAAAAAAGCTACCCAAACGCCATTCATCGGCCGTAATGCCCAAATCCCGTAACGGTAGGTTCACCACATCGTTCCCTAAATCGGTGAGCTCCTTTTTTGGGGTCTCCTTAAAATAGGTGTCCGTCTCTTCCTGTGTTAGCTCGGGATATTTGTCTCCAAAAGCCGCCATCAGCAATACTTCGCGCCAAACAATGCTTGCCGCCCCATTATTACTTACGGACAACATATGGTCCGCCCATTCGTACAGCGTAAATACATCACTGGCAATCACCTGACGCTTCACCAATGTGTTCTTTTCAATATTGTAAATGGGAATGGTATGTTCGTCCGTAAGTCCCCAGACCCCTGCTTTTACAGATTTGTTCTTCAACAGTTCGGTACGTTTTTCCCAGGAGTCGGGATATATTTTGGCAAGTTGAACAAAAAGACCGTTTAAAACCGCCAATTTGCCCACACTACCGGGTTGATATCCTGCCGTCTCATTCCGCTCCGCATAGCGTATGTTATTCACATCCGAAATGTCCAAAACCGTTAAGGAATAGCTTCTGTCCAAACCACGGAAGAGTCCATTGATCTCTTTTTGAAAATCCTCATCAATCGTCATTAATCCCATAGCGCTATCCTCTTTGCGCTCCAGAAGATTCAATTCTATCTCCTCCCAAGATTTCATGGCTCCCGCAGGCAAAGTGCTGGCGTCCTTAATTTCTCCACTTTTAACGAGTTCCAAACGTTTTAAACGTTTGATTCCGGTACGCTCGTAACCATCTATGGGGTAATAGGTATATGTGGTAAAGGCCGAAGCGACCATAAGAATTACCAATAACAATGTATATTTTTTCATTATAATTTTGTTGAAAGTGAAATTTTCTTTTTGGAATCTATTTTTGGGGTAATGGACTCTAGATATCCTGAGCTTACCGCCTTTTTATTTTCTACGAACGGCCTAATCTGAAACAACCACAGCTTATCGTCTTGAAAGCCTAATTCCACATCATAAGCACCTTCATAATCGGATTTGGTCTCTTGGGGAAGTGTTGTTCGAATGGTATTTGCCAACTCCCTAATTTCATCAATGTTATTTGTATTTAAAACCGATTGTTCAAAAGATGTCGTTTTTTTTCCTGTACCACCAGTGGCGGGTAGACTATTAAAATAGATTTCCCTAGCCGGAGCCAATAAACGATACCCACCCTCATTTTTAATGGTATACGTTTCCGCGGACTGACCATCTACTGCGCCTCCCGCCCCACGGCTAAAAGCAACCGTTAAATCCTTCTCGTTTCCGGAATTGATGCCCTTCGTGATCAAGACACCCGAGTAATCCACATCTACACTGGGAATCACCAAAATTGAAGGAAATACATTTTCGGGATTCAACAAATATTTTTGATGCCATTTGAAACTACGTTCCGTGTACGGGGATGCCCAGACTTCTTTTACCCCATTGAGTATTTTCTCCTTGTCGAGGACATTAAACAAAGTAAGGTTTAATCCGGCGCCCGTAAAGTCCTTTAAATCCTCCATATTGGTGTCGCTCCGCAAGAACACCGGAATTGTCCCCAAATCTTTGCCAAGAATTTTGGTAAAACTGGTTTCAAGCTCGGAAAGAAAACTCTCCTTTAACGGCATCATTTTAATCGCATCCCGTAGGGTTTCCAATTGCCGTAGCTGAAAATTCTCCACCTCCGCCTCTGCAATGTTTGCACTACGCATTTTCTCCGCCTCGGCGAACATGGCATTCAAATAGGCCCAGTACGTTTTTCCCTGGTCCGGCATCTGTTGGTCCATATGCTGCCTAAAAATTCCGAAAGGAATCACCAACCCCTCAACAACTTGCTCCGGAAACATCTTTTTTAATTGGCCTAAATTGGCCGCTTTGGGACCACATAGCTCGCCGGAATCACTGGCATCCACATTGCGCATGTTCAAAACACTCGTATTGTCCAACCGTATTTTCTCAATAGGCACTTCAATTTTATCCGTATTGCGCTCTTTCTTGGCAAACAGTTCCCTTTCTTGGGAAGTCATCTGTCCTTCCGGTTTTATGATCACATTACCTTTATTGGAGACGGCATAAAAAACACGTTGCCCGTCATACTTCTTTAAGCTTTGTAAATTCTCATCAGACAAAGCCGCATTAGGAATACCTAGGTTACGTGCCAATAATTGTACGTGGGAAACCATATTTCCTTCTGCTACCGTAGCAATGCCCGCCACAGGTTTTAAATCGGACGGCGAACGTTGAAAAATGTATATTTTATCGGAAGAAACTTCAATATCCTCGGAAGAACCTCCAATAACCACAAGTTCCCCAAAGGCGTAACCCGGGTTTAAACCACGAAAGGTGCTTTGGTTGGGAATATCCATGACCTTATTGGTCAATACCGATTCCTTGGCAATAAAATCTCCTAGTTCCCCTACGCTTTTACCTAAATGCAATGCAATGGAACCTCTAATTCGGTCATCGATAAATCCATAAGTTTTTGGTTCGAATCCCGTATAGGCATCCACAATCCCTTGATAATTGGCCTTAACCATAGCGGCACTCCATTCCACGGCGCCACGGGCGGTTTCTAAAATTATAGTCAACTCAGCCAAGCTCAATTCTTCTTTGTCGAATTGACTCAAAGTGCTGGTAATCTGATCCCATTCCCAAAGCTCCAAATAGCCAGCTCCTGTTACA
>CAJQMW010000411.1 GCA_905479535.1 uncultured Maribacter sp.
AATCTTTGTAAACAACTATCTTCTTAATAAATAGCTTTAAGAATTGGATTTATATTTTTTTACACTTTCCGGTGATTAGAACGATGTTTTCATTAGATTATTTTATGCGCTAAAATAAATTTAATGTTCATCACTTTCAAGTACCTGAAAAAGGTATCACTATCAGTCATAACGCCACAAAAACTATTATAGTATGACTTGTGATTCACTTTTTTTTAAGAGGAGCATTATTTGTGGTAATTATATGAATAATGGATATGTATTATTTTATAAAAAGGAGTTCAGGGGATGGTGAAATCTAAAAAATATCCTCTTTTTAATATAAGATAATCCTTAAAAGGCCGTTTACAAGTAAAATATGGTTGATATTTTCCTAAATCCAATCTTACACATAATGAAAAAATTATTGATTCTTTCTGTAATGTGCGCCGTGGTAAAATTAGGTGCTCAGGACGAACAACGCGTTATTACGACTGCAGTTCCGTTTTTAACCATTGCGGCGGATGCCCGTGCAGCAGGTATGGGAGATATGGGTGTCGCAACGTCTGCAGATGCATTTTCCCAACAGTGGAATCCGGCCAAATTCGCCTTTGCAGAACGTAAAATGGGCATAGGCCTTAGTTATACCCCTTATCTTGAAAGTGTTGTTGCCGATATTGGACTTCTAAGTGGTAATTACTACAATAAAATAAGTGATAACAGTGCTTTTGCAGTTAGTCTGCGCTATTTTACACTTGGCGAAATTGAATTAAGACAAACTATTGATGATGTTGGAACGCTGGTAAAACCTAACGAGTTTGCCCTAGATGGGTCGTACTCCTTAAAATTGAGTCCGACTTTTTCCATGGCGGTAGCCGGTAGGTTCATCAGCTCTAATTTAAAATTTCAAGATGCTGGTACGGACTCGCAAGCGGCTAATTCATTTGCCGTTGATGTTGCGGGATTCTACCGTTCCAGGGAGGTGGCCTACGACAATTTTGACGGACGTTGGAGAGCAGGTTTCAATATTTCCAACATTGGGGGTAAGATTCAATATGATGAAGGTGGACAAGAAAACTTTTTGCCAAGTAACCTCAGGTTTGGGTTAGGGTTTGATTTTATTCTGGATCAAGACAATGTTATAGGACTAACTTCAGAGTTTAGTAAACTCTTAGTTCCTACACCACAGGATTTTGATGGGGACGGTGATATTGATTCCGAGGATAATGACATCTACCAAAATGAAAGTGGTTTTAGCGGTATTTTTAGCTCCTTTGGGGATGCGCCGGACGGATTCAGTGAAGAACTAAAGGAATTTACCTGGGCTTTAGGAGCCGAATATTCCTATCAAAACGCCTTTATGTTAAGGACCGGCTATTTTAACGAAAGCGAGGAAAAAGGTTCCAGAAAGTTTTTTGCGCTCGGGGCTGGCTTTAAATTTAAGGCGGCACAAATAGACTTGTCCTACTTGTTTTCAACATCGCAAGTAAGGAATCCATTGGAGAATACGCTGCGTTTTTCGCTTACCTTTAATTTAGGCGAAGAGTTCATCAACGATTAATGTCAAAAAATGAGATATAATTTAAAACCCGCTTTAAGGCGGGTTTTTATGTTTTAAAAGTTACCTATCTTGTTGAGCTATAGTTTCGTAATAAAAATTGAGTATTATTTTTAAGGATTACATGTCAGAAAAGAAAAAAATCAGCTTCGAGATTACGGTTTTCAATAGTATCCAGGAATTGGGAAGTTCTGAAAAGATATTACTGAAGAAAGCCATTGAGGCAAGGAAAAATGCCTATGCGCCCTACTCGGAGTTCAAGGTGGGAGCGGCAGTGCTCTTGGAGAATGGTGAAATAGTTCTAGGGAGTAATCAGGAAAACGCATCCTATCCCTCTGGGTTATGTGCTGAAAGGGTCGCTGTATTTTATGCCGGAGCCAAGTTTCCCGGAGTTCCGATTAAAACTATCGCTATATCAGCGGCCTCTGACAATCATAGAGTGCATTCACCCGCGGCTCCTTGTGGCAATTGCCGGCAGGCCATTTCGGAATACGAGTTCAAACAGGAGAAGCCCATAGAATTACTGCTTATGGGAGAAGTTGGTGAGATTATCCAGTGCAACTCTATTGCGGATATCCTTCCATTAGGTTTCAACAGTACTTTTCTAGAATGATATGGTAAAAGGGCATTTTTTAAATTAAACGATTACCGCCTTTATTGTTACGCTATTAATTTCTTCTTTCCTTTTACTTCTATTTTTTTTACCGATTCATTTATATGTGTATTTTTGTTCTCTTGTGATGCAAAAAATTGCTACCTTTTTTCGAGTCCACTAGGATTTACATTAATTAAACAGAATCGATGGAAAAAATCACCAAAGAAACTTATTTGAAATGGTATGAGGATATGCTTTTCTGGAGAAAGTTTGAAGATAAGCTGGCCGCCGTTTATATTCAGCAGAAAGTTCGTGGTTTTCTTCATTTGTATAATGGTCAAGAGGCCGTTTTAGCTGGCGCGCTCCATGCAATGGACTTGACTAAAGATAGAATGATCACGGCGTACAGGAACCATGTGCAACCCATAGGAATGGGTGTTGACCCTAAGCGTGTGATGGCAGAACTTTATGGTAAGGTTACCGGAACTTCCAAAGGCATGGGGGGTTCAATGCATATTTTCTCTAAAGAACACAGGTTCCATGGTGGTCATGGAATTGTTGGCGGACAGATACCCTTGGGTGCTGGAATGGCATTTGGCGACAAGTATAATGGGAGTGACGCCGTTACCCTATGTTATATGGGAGACGGTGCAGTAAGGCAGGGTTCGCTTCACGAAACTTTTAATTTGGCCATGTTATGGCAATTACCGGTAGTTTTCATCTGTGAAAATAATGGCTATGCCATGGGAACTTCTGTAGCCAGAACTTCCTTTTCAACAGAGATATGGAAGCTTGGATTGGGTTATGAAATGCCCTGTGGCCCCGTTGACGGTATGAACCCTGTTACTGTAGCGCAAGAAATGAATAAGGCCATTGAAAGGGCCCGGACTGGTGGTGGACCAACTTTCCTAGAAATGAAGACCTATAGGTATAGAGGGCATTCCATGTCCGATGCACAGCACTACAGGACGAAAGATGAGGTTGAGGAATATAAAAAGATAGACCCCATTACCCAAGTTTTGGATATTATCAAGGAGAACAAATATGCTACCGACGAGGAAATTAAAAAAATAGATAAAAAGGTCAAGGCTTCGGTTTCGGAATGTGAAAAATTTGCGGAAGAGTCCGATTATCCACCAGTGAACCAATTAT
>CAJQMW010000412.1 GCA_905479535.1 uncultured Maribacter sp.
ATCAAAGACTGCGGAATTTCAGAAAAATCATAAAGCAACTGCTTATTTTGCCCTTGTAAAAAAGAAAAGCAGAAAAGGAATAAGAAAAAATAGCCCCAGGAAATTCTCATTTTAATCTGAGCCTAAATTTACCAGCGGACCTCAAAATGATAGCGGCATCCGGAAGGTTGGAGGTGCTACTATTATCTCCTAGATTTGTAGCGCTCAGTTTTATATTGGAGGTATTTCTTAAAATATCTAAACTTTTGCCAGCAATGCCATAGGCAACTTCCCGAATGAATACCGCCGTAGGTGCAGCACTCATCTGAAAAAACTCGATATCCAAGACATTACCGTCCTCATCCAAGAACTCTATAGAAACCTCAATATCCTTACTGGTCGTATTTTCCAGCTCGTAAATAATGACGCCATCCAAAACCCGATCGGCAAAGAATTTTTCTTCAAAAGCATCAAAATTAAAATTCTGGGAAAAGAAGCTTAGCCCAACTACCCTGTTGATAATACTTTCTTGCGCTTTAACGTAAAAAATACTTGTCTCGTACGTAGGTGTAATCGTCAAATCGTCATACTGCCCAAAGTCTTGTTGGTCCGTGCATGACGTAATAAATAAAAAAAACAAGACAACTATCCTTAATCCTTTCATTACAATTTACCAATACAGCTTAAAGGGCTGTATTAATTATAACTCTACAAATAACTTTTTATTTCCCAGAGTTCCTGAATCATAGGGCAATGCTCATGTATTGGTTCATTATGGGCATTGAAATGCAAGGCATGAAGACCTACGCCTTTTGCCCCAAGGACATCGGCCTCTAAGCTATCCCCTATCATAATGGACTTCTCGGGTTCAACTTTGGCCTTTTTGAGCGCGAGTTCAAAGATTATTGGATTTGGTTTCTTAACACCTGCCATTTCTGAATTGATCACCTCATCAAAAAACGGATAGATTCCAGAATTCTTCAATTTCTTATCCTGTATTTCTTGAAATCCGTTGGTAATTATATGGAGTCTATATTTTGGTTTCAGATATTCCAAAACCTCTAAAGTATTAGGGAAAAGGTTATTATAGGATGATAAATGATTGATGTATTGTTCTGATAAACTAAAAATGGTCTCATCGGACACGCAATAGTTCAATGCATCAAAAACAGTCTTTAATCGTTGATACCTTAAGTTTTCTTTTGATATTTTTTCTTCACGATATAATTTCCAGTAAACCAGATTTGTAGGTACATATATTTCTAGGAACTTCGGTAACTCAACCGCTATACTATGTTCTACCAAGATCTTCTTGAAGGTAAGTGCGGAGTTTTTCTCAAAATCCCACAGTGTGTGATCTAAATCAAAAAAAACATCGGTAACAATCCTTTCAAACATGATAATTCTTTAAAACGGTTTTATAAATCGTTTTCCATTCCAGCCGCTCCGAACTTCCCAATAACTCATTGGAAAAAACCGTTCTGAAACTACCGCTTACGTTCTTCACTTCATCATAAACCAAGTTTAAGCGCAAAGAAACTTCTCCTTCGCGCTTTAAGGTCGAAAGGGCATAGTCATGAACGGCATAAGGATGGACCTTTATGGGCTGCTGAATTTCCAAAGGAATATCATAGAAGGCGAAAGAGGTACATGTACTTGCCCTAAAACCTATCTCGTGGGAATACCCCATGGTGTAATCATCTGTAAATTCGGCCGCCATAAGTCGCCTATAGGTTTCTGGGACATCGACCCGGTTATACCGCATACGGGAGGAAGTCACGTCCCTATTAATGACACCTTCCAAATTTGTTTTCTCTTTCCTTAGCACGTCCTCATGATTAAAGGAAGTATAGGAAGCTGCCAAAGCAACCGTACTATAATCCGCTATATACTTGATGAGCGATTTAAAGTTGTTATTGTTTATGGATACGTTCTTATCGTACTTGGAATAGTCCGCGAACTGAAAAAAGAAAATGCTCTTTACATCATTTTCCCTGTGCCAACTGATTAACTGGGAAAAATTATCGTAAGGATCTTTCCTTAGTTTCAGCCATACGGCCAACCTTTCCACCACCCTTCTTAGTTTAAAAGTGCCCAAATCCAAGGCCAATCCTGATATTCCACGAACAACTCCCCTGTGGGAATAGCAATGTGAAGTGGTTACATCCAAAAGGGACGTATATCTATAATTCCTGATTCCTCCTTCGAGTTCGGGGAATCGTTCTTGGAGCTGGGCAAATAGCTTGAACGCCCAAATATCCACGACCGGTTTGTGAAGGAAATTATTTTGATAGGCCACACTGTCCTTGGGTGAAAATCTACCATGGACATCCTTTACATGGGGCAGATATTCCTCGTACCTACTTAAAAGATAAAAACTGGCGGCAAAAACATCAAAAGGAACGTTGCTACGCTCATCGGTGCCAAAAAAACAAGGTGTGCCGTCCCAGTCCAAAACCGATATCGGAACGTCATTTATTCCCTGCTCGAACAAAAGGTCGTTGCTCCTTACAAAGAACTCGTTCTGAAGCGGTTGTTTGGTGTAAGTCATTTTGGGACCGGAGTGCTTGATAAAATCCTCCACTTTTGTAGCGTAGCCAATTTCAACACCCAGGGTATTTTCAAATATTTGCTTCATAATATAACTGAAGCGAGGTGTAATCTTATGGGTATAAATCAATAACATTTACAATATCTTATCGTCCGCAAAACTAAAATAATCCTTTTGGGTTATGATCAAATGATCAAGAACCTTAATATCCAAGGCCTCTCCGGCGGTCTTAATTTTTTGAGTGATTTGTTTGTCGGCATTACTAGGCTTCAAGGTTCCGGAGGGGTGATTGTGTGCCAAAATAAGGCCTATCGCTCCAAATTCTAGTGCCTGCCGCATAATTATCCTGACATCTACCAAGGTTCCCGTTATTCCACCTTTACTCAACTGCGCTTTGTGTATTACCTTGTTGGAGTTGTTCAAAAATATGATCCAAAACTCCTCGTGCTCCAAATCTCCCATTATAGGTTGTAAAATTTCATAAGCGTCGCAACTACTTCCTATGGCTTTAATCTCTGCCGAGTCCTCCCCTCTTCTCCGCCTTCCCATCTCCAATGCGGCCGCAATGGTGACCGCTTTCGCCTCTCCTATACCTTTAAACTTCATTAATTGTTTTACGGATAACCTGCCCAATTCGTTCAGGCTATTCTCGGTGGACGCTAAAATACGTTTGGAAAGTTCCACGGCACTTTCAGATCTGCTTCCAGAGCCGATTAGAATTGCGATAAGCTCGGCATCCGACAGAACGGAACGACCTTTTACCATAAGCTTTTCCCTGGGCTTATCGTCATCGGACCAGTTTTTAATGGAAAAAGATTTTGCCTTTTCTTGCATGCGCTAAAGATACTGAAGTAATTATTTTATTGTAAATTCCTCGTTGACTAAAAAACGACCTATGCAATCACTCCTAAACGATGCCGGCCATGCGGAAATAATAGACAGGCTGGATAAGTTGAACGAAAATTCGGAACGACTTTGGGGTAAAATGACGGTGGGTCAGATGTGCTGGCACTGTCAATATCCCTTAAAACTAGCTATAAAGAACAAGGAAAATACCTCCAAGGGGAATTGGTTTATTAAACTATTTTTTAAGAAATCCCTTTATAACGATAAGCCTTGGCGCAAAAACTTACCAACCTCGCCCCAATTAAAAGCTCGGGAACCCAAGGATTTTCAAGAAGAACGCAACAAACTTAGGGCCTTAGTAAACGAATTTCATTCGTTAAAAGACCGTGAAGTATGGCATCCGCATCCCACATTTGGGTCTTTTACGAAGGAAGAATGGGGACAGTTAGAGTACAAACACTTGGATCACCATTTGACCCAGTTTGGGGTTTAAAGTAGATTTCGGGTTATAAGTTGGTCAATCCTAAAGTGATTTAAAACTAGAAGTGTCCAATAAAAGGATCAAGACCGCTTCGCTTTCAGAGAAAAGAACGAAGACCATTTTATAACTAATTAACGGACAGTACTAAATCCATCCCTACAAATACGCTGTGCCACGGTATCGAATATAGTCATAATAGCCTGTAGTATGCTACGGCAAAAAGGCTTAAAACTCAATAACTACCAAGGTTTTAACTAATCCTGATTACGTTACTGGGACGCTACTGACTTAGGGGCCTTAAACTTGTTAACTCTTTCATTTCTAAATCATCCATCCTTTCAATTTTTCCAAATCCAATCCCCCGTAATTACCAGAGCTCATCAACAAAAGCGTTGTTTCTGAATAATCTTTTTCCTCTAGGTAGTTGTGAAAAGAATTCGCTTCGGTAAATATTATTAAATCCTCCCTCTTGAAAGCTTCAGCAATCTGAGACGGGGTAACCGCTGCCAGTTTTTTTATGGCAACCGATTCTGGAAGGTAAAATATGACCGCTTCGTCTGCCGGATCCAAGGCTCCCTTATACTCTTTTAGAAACTCTGGATTAAAACTGCTGTACGTATGTAATTCTAGACAGGCAACCAATTTTCTATTCGGGTATTGTTCTTTGACGGCCCTAGTGGTGGCAGCGACCTTACTTGGGGAATGTGCAAAGTCCTTATAAGCCACACTTGATTTACCCTCCGCAATTTTCTCCAGACGTTTGGACGCCCCTTTGAACGTAGCGATGGCCTCATAAAAGTCTTCCTCGTCCACTCCCATGTGTTGACAAATCCATTTGGCACCGGACAAATTACTCAGGTTGTGTTCACCAAAGACTTCAATGGGCATGGGACCTTCGGGGGTCTCCAAGAAAGTTTCCCCATCCAAGACTTTATATTCCGGAGTTGTGTAGGGCAGCTTTCGAATGGAATTTTCAGAAGCTTCCACCATACGTTTTACCTCTGGGTCCTCCTCATTGTAGGTGATACTGCCTCCGTTCATGATACTATCTACAAAAATCCGGAACTGTTCCACATAGTTCTCGAATGTCGGAAATACATTAATATGATCCCAAGCAATACCGCTTAGCAGTGCAATATTAGGTTGGTATAAATGAAATTTAGGCCTTCTATCAATTGGAGAGGATAAATATTCGTCGCCTTCCAAAACTATAAAATCGTTTTCCTCCGTTAAATGCACCATCCGATCAAAACCCTCTAATTGGGCGCCAACCATATAATCTACATCCACTTTATGGTAGTTCAACACATGTAGAATCATGGAGGTGATGGTAGTTTTACCATGACTTCCCCCGATGACGACCCTGGTTTTATCCTTGGCCTGTGCATACAAAAATTCGGGATAGGAATAGATTGTAAGGCCTAATTGTTGCGCCTTTAGCAATTCCGGATTATCCGCTTTGGCATGCATACCAAGAACAATGGCGTCCAAGTTTGCATGTATTTTTTCAGGATACCAGCCAAAAGCTTCCGGCAACAGGCCTTTAGCGGCTAAACGAGATTTGGAGGGTTCAAAGATGACATCGTCACTTCCGGTAATTTTATATCCCTTATGTTGCAAGGCCAAGGCCAAATTATGCATCGCACTACCCCCTATAGCAATAAAATGTATGTTCATTAAAATAAGTTCTGATGTAAAGATAGCCATCACATTGGGCATCACAAATTCCTTCTTCGTTCAGTAGTTTATTTTTACCTTCGGAAATAAAAATTTCTTCAAACTGACTATTTTCGAAGTAGCGCCATAACTATATTTCACTAATTTTCTTTTTTGAACTTGGGGCTAAAAACAGAAATTTTGTATTTTACCTCACCCAGAACTGCTGAAAATGGCAGTTCTGACCTCTCCAAAAGAGAGGTGAATCGCAAATTCTGCCTGTCCGGTAGGCAGGCCCTAGGCCTTCGTTCGCCGAAATGGTTACATGTAGGTGTGGCAAAGCCTTCGGGGAATTATTTATTTTTAAACAACCTTGAAATGGATTTTAAACTCTCCTCCCTACCCTCAAAAGAAATTATGCCGGGCTACCATGGCAAGCTAGTACATACCAAAAACATGAGTATTGCCTTTTGGGACGTGGAAAAAGATGCGAAAGTACCCGAACATTCGCATATGAACGAGCAGGTTATGCACGTTCTGGAAGGTGAATTTGAATTTACCTTGAACGGGACTACCAAAACTTATTGTTCCGGTGATATTGTGATTATCGCACCACATCAAAAACATAGTGGGCGAGCATTGACAGCCTGCAAACTCTTGGATGTTTTTAGTCCGACGAGAGAAGAATATAAATAGGTGTGAGGTGTGAGGTGTTTAATAAATAAATAATCCTCGGGGCAAGCCCACGAGGTATTCAACGGAAGAAAGTTTAAACATTTTATGAAAACCATCCGTTTTCAAACTTTCCTCTAAAACCTCCAAGGCAAAGCCGGGGAATTCTAATGATTAAAAAATGAATATATCCCTCAAAAATAAAAAAGCTTTAGTAGGTGGAAGTAGTAGCGGTATCGGAAAAGCTATTGCAAAGCAACTGGCGGCGAGTGGTGCGAGTGTGACCCTTATGTCCCGAAGTGAGAACAAACTTAAAGGTATCGTTGCGGAATTACCCACTGCCAACGGGCAAAAACACAACTATCTTGTCGTTGATTTTACGGATTTTAAAGCGTACCAGAAAATCATCAGTCGTTATTTTGAAGAGAATGCTGTGGATATTCTGGTCAATAATACCCAAGGGCCGGAAGCCGGAAGTGCGCTAGAAAAAATAGTATCCGATTACCAAGAAGCATTTGACCTACTCTTTAAAACGGTTGTCCTTACAACGGAGCTGGCGCTTGCCCAAATGCAAAAGAACAATTGGGGAAGGATTATCAACGTCGCCTCCGTATCGGTTAAGGAGCCGCTATCTAACCTGGCACTTTCCAATACCATCAGAGCGGCTGTAACCACTTGGGCCAAGTCCTTGGCAACAGATGTAGGAATCTGTAAAATTACCGTGAACAATATCCTTACCGGGTATTTTGATACGGGCCGTATTGCAC
>CAJQMW010000413.1 GCA_905479535.1 uncultured Maribacter sp.
TTCCAGATATAATTAATTGTTTTTGTGGCACCGGAAATAGGGTTTAGGGACTTAATCTCCAACATTTCATTTTCTTTGGAGACGAAACCTATCAAATCCGAATTGGGAATTTTATGTAGCGACCTTCCCACATTTTTTTGAAAAGTAAAATTGCTCTTGTCCTTTAAGTTTGATACGACCAAATCCATTCGGTTTTCAATGAGGACGGTGGCGACGACAATGTACTCATTGTACCACAGGTGATAGCCTACTTTCAAGTCTTTTAAAAGCTCCTTTGATTTGCCAGTTTTCATGTCATATTCGTACAATCGCTGTAGACCATCATCATCCAATCGTATTGTGGAGAGAGCCTCCTTTCCCGGAATTTTAAGTGGTGAGTATTCGCTTCCATTAGGGGTGTCGGTAATCCATGAGATGGAACCATTTTCTATAGTATACAGGGCAATGTCCGTCTGACCGTTTCTTGTTGAGGAAAAAAGCACTCTATCGTCGTCGTAGAATGAGGGCTGGTTGTCATAACCCTCATTATTGGAGATATTGGAGATTTTTCCAACATTCAATGAACCGTTTACCATGGATAAATTAGCCAAGTAAACCTCTGTATTTTGCTGTGAAACAACATTTAACGACAATATCAGACTCGATAAAACGATGTAATGGAGTTGTTTCATTCACTTGGTATTTAGAGGTGAAAAAGTATTAGCGCTTATCCGCAAAACGGCCTAAAATATCCCGTACATTTTTGGTATTGTCCACAAAGTATCGTGCTTGGGTCTTTTGTCGTCCCACTTTTACCGTAACAGAATCCTCAGGTAATTCTTGGAACATAAATTCATCGGTCCAGTCATCCCCTATGGCAAATACAAAGTCATAATCCGCTTCGGAATACACCCGCATGGAGGCCCTTCCTTTATTTACATTGCTGCTTTTTATTTCCATCACTTTATTTCCGTTCAAAACGCTCAAATCGTCATTGGCAATAAGACTGGTCAGTACCGTATTGAGTTCCACGGCACGTTTTTGACCAAAATCCGGGTCGGTATTTCGGTAGTGCCAGGCCAAAGAGTAGTTCTTTTCTTCTATAAAGCTTCCGGGGGTGCGGTCCACGAACGATTCCAACACAGGCAGTATTTTTTCCATCCAATCTTTTTTTACGTTTTCCAACATCCGAAATTCCTCTCCTCCTTGTGAAATCCAAACCCCGTGCTCCACGATCATATTATATTTTTTGGGCAAGAACCATTTGGTAAACGTTTCTTTGTCCCTACCACTGATCAAATACATATCTGTATTTTCCTGTGCGGAAATTTCATCCAGCAATCTATAGAGTTCTTTGTCCGGACTCGCTTTTTGGGGGTCGTTATGAAAACCGGCCAACGTACCGTCATAATCAAGGAAAACCAACCTTCTTTTCGCTTCGGTATAATTCTTCATGATGATGTTCATCAGGTCCACCGATAATCTTCTGGAAATATAGGTTTGATCCTTCTCTTTTTGGTTGAGCAACGAGGTCATAAAATCATTGGCCCATTTTTCTACGTTATAGCGTGCCAAACGTTTTTGTAAAATACTGTTGCGTTCTTGTTGTTCCTTTTTGGGCATGTTGATGGCCTTGTCCAGCGTATCGGCTATCTGCTCAAAATTGTTGGGGTTGATGAGGAGCGATTCGTTCATTTCATTTGCCGAACCGGCCATTTCACTCAAGATTAGCACACCCGTTTTGTCCGTTCGCGTAGCGATGTATTCTTTGGCCACAAGGTTCATACCGTCCCGGATGGGCGTCAACCAAGCAATATCACAAGTGGTGTATAAATCGATCAGGTTATCAAAAGGCATCGATCTGTAGAAATACCATATCGGAGTCCAGCTTACAGTCGAAAGCTCTCCGTTGATACGACCTACCAATTCATCAATCTCTTTTTTCAGAAGTTGGTATTGCGGAACATTGGAGCGGGAAGGCACGGCCAAAATAATCAAACGGACCTTTTCCTTGTATTGCGGATACTTATTTAAAAAATATTCAAACGCGTTAAGGCGCTTGGCAATTCCTTTGGAATAATCCAACCGGTCAATGGATAAAAAGAATTTTGCATCGGGAGCCGATTTTTTATGGGTGTCCAATCGTTTTTGAAGCTCAGATTTCTGTTTTTCACTGCGTTGTGAATGTTCCTTAGCGGCTTCGCTGAATTTTTTGTAATCGATTCCCATGGGAAAGGAATCCACCTTAATTACCCTGTCGTCCAAATAAATATCGTTAAAGCTCACATCTAGGCCCAATAGCCTTCTTACAGAGCTTAAAAAGTGTCTCTCATAATCGTACGTGTGAAAACCTATGAGGTCCGCCCCCAAGAGTCCTAAAAGTACCTCTCGGCGCCAGGGGAGTGTCCGGAATATTTCGAAAGAAGGGAACGGGATGTGTAAAAAGAAACCTATGGAAATATTGGGTCGTTTTTCCCGTACCATTTGTGGGACCAGCATCAATTGATAATCGTGGACCCAAATGGTATCCGTATCTCCCGCTTTTTCTAAAATGGCATCCGCAAATTTTTGGTTAACGGCCTTGTAAATTTCCCAGCTGTTCAATTCAAACTCGGAATATTCCAAGAAGTAATGAAATAGGGGCCATACGGTTCTATTGCTAAATCCGTAATAAAAACCTTCCACTTCTTTTTCGGTCAAATTAACTTTTGACGAACCGTGTTCGGCCAAGGCTTTATCTATTTTAGGGGCCAATTCTTTTGGAATTTCCTCATCAGTGAGTCCACTCCAACCGATCCATAGGCTATCCCCACCGGAATGGACAGATTTCATACCCGTTGCCAATCCTCCAACACTAGGGATTGCGGTGATGTCTCCATTGCTAATTTGTAATTGTACGGGGAGTCTATTTGAGATTATGATAGTTTTAGCCATAAATAGCAAGTTTTGCTTTGATTTGAATTTAATTTCTCTCAATTTCGGTAAAAAGAAGGGCAATAACAATTGAAAGTCCTATAGAATTAAGATTTTTATTGAATGGATAATTTAGATTACGGAATAATAGGGAATTGTAGAAGTGCGGCGTTGGTATCTAAGAATGGGAGCATAGATTGGTGTTGTTTGCCCGAATTCGATTCCTCCTCGGTTTTTGCAAAATTGTTGGATGATAAAATAGGTGGTAGTTTCGAGATTTTAGTGGATGATTCCTACACGATAACACAGCGTTATAAGAAACATACGGCCGTTTTGATTACTCAATTCTCGGATGGTGAAAATGCGTTTGAAATTCGGGATTTTATGCCCCGTTACCGTAAGGAGGGTGGCGGATATAATGCACCTCCGGAGTTGATCCGGTTTTTTAAGCATATCACCGGAAAGCCATGTTTTAAAGTGTTTTATAATCCCAAACTGGAGTACGCCAAAGGGAGAACAGAGACCTACGTAAAGAAAAATTTTATTGTAAGCCTTACACATGGTGAAAAGTTCGACACCTGTTTTTTATATACTTCCTTTAATAAAAATGCCGTTTTGGAAGGAAGAGAAATAAAAATCAAAAAGGATGGTTATTTTTTAATGGGATATAATGAAAAATTATTCCTACCCACAGTTCGGAAAATGTATACAGAGCTGGAGCGGACAAAGGTGTACTGGTTAAACTGGAGTAGTAAAACACCTAATTACAAGAAGTATAATGCACAAATAAGCCGTAGTGCCATTACATTAAAGTTATTAAGTTATGATAAGACCGGTGCGGTCCTCGCCGCCGCTACCACTTCTTTACCAGAAACTATCGGAGAGGTTAGAAATTGGGATTACCGTTTTTGTTGGATACGTGATGCGTCCATGGCCATTAAAGTTATAGGTGATCTAGGGCATAGAAACGTAGCTAAGCGATACTTACAGTTTATCGTTGATTTAATTCCGGATAAAGACGAGAAATTACAGATTATGTACGGCATTAATAAGGAAAAGAAGTTGACTGAACTGACCCTGGACCATTTAGAGGGTTACAAAGGTTCTAGTCCCGTTCGTATGGGAAATGCCGCGTACAAACAGAAGCAGAACGATATTTATGGTATTTTGATGGATGTGATTTATGAGCAACTTTCAAAATACAGTAACGATATTGAAAATGGCGAGGAGCTTTGGGGAATCACCAAGGGTATTGCGTGGATAGTTTCCAATCACTGGAAAGAGGCCGATAAGGGGATTTGGGAGTTTCGATCAGAAGACCGGCATTTTACTTTTTCGAAAGTATTATGCTGGGTTGCGATAGACCGGGCAATAAAGGTTGCCCGACTCTTCAAGAAATCACGTAAACTAGAAAAGTGGACGGCCTTGGAGCAGGAAATTAAGAGGGACATTCATGAGAATGCTTGGAATCCGGAAGTAAATGCCTTTACGCAATCCTATGGTTCTCCCGATATGGATGCTTCTGTTCTACTAATGGAATCTTATGGATTCATTCATGCAAAAGAACCCAAATTCGTAAGTACGGTAAAGGCCATTGAAAAGGAATTAAGTAACGACGGATTGTTGTACCGTTACAAGAATGAAGATGATTTTGGACTGCCCTCATCTTCTTTTACCATATGTACATTTTGGTTCATCAATAGTTTGTTCAAGATAGGTGAGGAGGAGAAAGCTATGGCTCATTTTGACAAGCTTCTATCCTATAGTAATCATTTAGGTCTATTTAGTGAAGATATTGATTTTAAGACTAAAAGGCTTTTAGGAAACTTTCCACAGGCTTATTCACATTTGGCAATGATTGAATGTGCGATCAACTTTTCCAAAAAGGAAAGTGAGGCGCAAGTCTTGGAGTTGATTAGGTCATAAAATTGCGATTTGAAAGAATTTTAGTTTAGTGATTTGAGGATTTTGAAATTGGAGCAAAAGGTAAAGGATTTTAGAATCAACATCCCCCTAGCCCCCTTCAAAGGGGGAATAGTTATCAATTAATTTTTTTCTTAAACCATTTGAATAACCTTTCGTTTATCACCTAATATTTAAGGTGCGATTAATAGAAAATGGTTAAAGCTTTTAATTCCCCCTTTGAAGGGGGCTGGGGGATGTATTTAAAAGTTGTAAGGTTTCAATTTACCCGCAAATTTCATAATTTTTTTCAATAGTTTTTTAAAGTGTTTTTCGGTGGTAAACGGATTCATTACCGTTACCCTTAAATAGTGTATTCCCCTGAGTTTGGTCTGTACAATATAGAACTCACCATCTTCCAATAGTTTCCTGCGTACCATCTCATTCAATCTGTTTAGTTGTTTGGGTTCTAATCCAAAAGGAACTATCCTGAAACAAACAATATTGGACATTGGTTCTACGGCAAGTTCAAAATTTGGTTCGTTTGCTATAATAGTTGCAAAACTTTTTCCCATATCGTATAGATGGGTTACGTAAGCATCAAAAACTTGTTCGCCATACATTTTAAGTAAGGTGTACCAGTGAATACTCATCATGGTCTTGGTGCATTCAAAAGTTTTTTTTCCGGAATTGAACCAATCTTCATGTTCCGATTCCGTTAATAAATAATCTGCTTTTTGACTAAAGGTCGCATTGGTATGTTTTCCATTTTTGTAGAGTAGGGCCGTGGTAATGGTTGGCATCATCATCATTTTGTGTCCGTCAATCACTACCGAATCCGACTTTTCAATACCTTTTAGTGTATGCCTGTACTTCTTTGAAAAAATTCCAGCACCTCCATGGGCCCCGTCCACATGAAACCATAACTTATGTTTTTTGGCGAAGTCACCTATTTCATCCAAGCCATCGAACATACCGGTTGCGGTACATGGGGCACTACCTATTATGGCAAAAACCTCGATTCCTTTTGCTTTTGCTTCTTGGTATTTTTTTTCTAAAACCGAAGTATCCATTTGAAAATTGGCCGTTGCTGGAACTTTTATAATTCCCTTTTCGCCTAGCCCCATAATTTTTGCAGCCCTATCCACACAATAATGCGCCTCTTCACTTACCATAATGGCTATTGGCATGTCATTGCCGTTATTCCAAACATCTTGTTTTAAAACCGACCTGCGAGCCGTTAACAGCGCCGTTAGATTAGCTAGAGTGCCTCCAGATGTCAAAAAACCTTTGGCTTTTAGGGAATAGCCTATTTTTTTACAAAGTACATCGGTAACTACCCTTTCGATGGCACTGGGTGCCATGCCCATTTCATAGACGGCCATACCATTATTTAATAGGGAGCTAATCATACCGGTCAAGGCGGTAATGGGTGCTGCGGGACTTACTTGATGTCCGATGTAATGCGGATGATGAACGTAGGTAGTTCTTTTAGTTATCTCTTTAAAAAGCTCTTCCGTATTCCCGTTTTTCAAGAACTCTTGCCAAAAATGCAACTCATCATCGGGTTCGTTCCAATGAATAGCATTGTTCGTCTTTTCATTGATTTTATCGTCCAGATGTTTCGTTAGGTCATCCACTAGGCGATGCCCCATTTCTTTAAAAATTTCCGGGGAATAAACGGATTCCAGGATGGATTTGATCATAGTCTAAAATTAGACGCTTCTAGCTTCTTGAACAAATAAAAAAACCGCTCCTTTTGAGAGCGGTCTTATGTAAAAATTTCGTGGCTACTACTCCGTTACGGCGCGGTAGGCATTCACTCTACCCTTTCCATGATACAGACTGTTAACTTTACCGTCAACCTGATCCGCAGTATTTGTTATTTGCGTTGTAACATCTTTCGGGCTCATTTCTCCTCCATTTTTCCCAATAATTAACGCAGCTACCCCCGCAACATGCGGAGAGGCCATACTAGTCCCTGCGGAATAAAAAAAAGAAGGTTGGCCTAGTTGGTCTGGTGAGGTACTTACGACCATATCGCGAAACCATGTATTTCCGGCGTAGTCAAAATCTCCTCCTGGTCAAGAAACTGTAATTAGGCTTTTTCCATAGTTGGTATAACTTGCAGGAATATCCAAATTGGTTGTTGGGTCATCCCCCCATCCTTCAGGTGCGGTGGCAGAGACCGTAATAATATTCTGAAGATCAGCTGGCAATATAATATTAGAACCATTGCCATCAGCGTTCGTGTAATCGTTACCAGCAGCAACAACTATAGTAACCCCTTTTCCATAGGCGTAATTTATAGCTCTTTGCTGCGCTATTTTTAGTTCGGCAATAGCTACACTTGGAATTTTTGAAATAGAGCCATCATCTTCTAAAAACCTTCCGTTTTTTGGAAGTGTTGCTCCCAAACTCATATTGATGACATCTGCCCCATTATTTGCGGCATAAATAATTCCATTATTGATCCAGCTAAATGCACCACTTCCAGTAACACTTGATAAAACTTTCACAGCAACTATCTCCGCGTTTGGAGCCACACCAATAATTCCATAGGAGTTGTCCGCAGCGGCAATAGTACCCGCTACATGGGTGCCATGATTAAATCCCGTTTCAGAAATATAAGATTCACCTGGAACAAAAGAAGTACTTAGACCAGTGTTTAAATTTGGTGCTAAATCTGGGTGGTCTTGGTCAATACCAGAGTCCAATACAAATACGGTGGCACCTGAACCAGTATAGCCGGCATTCCATGCCTCCGGAGCATCAATGGCGTCCATATCCCATTGTAAGAAAAATAACCCTTCATTGTCACCTATACTAGGAGGGTTTGCTAATCCCTTAACGGGGGGTGCAA
>CAJQMW010000414.1 GCA_905479535.1 uncultured Maribacter sp.
GCCTATTATCCAATCTTCGGATACCCCGAAAGTAGGTGGGCATTCAGAAGCGTCAAGAACCCCTAATCGCCCACTGGTTCCAGCACCTATGTAGAAAAGCCGCCCTCCATTCTTCATTTTATCAACTACCGCATCAACAAATACTTTGATGCTCGGAATTGCTTTTTCAAGGGCAAATGGCACCGATTTATCTTCATTATTTATATTGGTCAACAACTCTAAAGTGTTCATTTTTTCAAGACCATCATAGTTGGAGGATTGTTCCGTAGTGAGTTTGTTCGTTTTCATTCATTTCTTTTTAATGAGTAATAGTCCGAATATCGTTAGCATTCCGTTTACGGCAATGTTTATAAAGCCAAAATCAAAATCATAGCCTTTTTTAAAATATACACTTAGTAGGTAAGTGACTATAGGAGCCAAAACACATATTATAGGGACGAACTTATCTTTGACTCCCACCTTTGTGAATATGCCGAACAAATAGAGCCCTAAAAGCGGCCCATAGGTGTAACCGGCTACTTCGAATATTAGGGAAATTACATCGCCCCTACTGTTGGAAAAAGCCATGATTATTATAAAAACAACGCCCGAAAACCCTAAAAGCACCCAGTTTTTTAGCTTTTTTCTTTCCTGGCCCGATTTATGGGAAATGTCGAGAAAATCATAGGTAAACGAGGTGGTCAGAGCGGTCAACGCTGAATCGATACTGGAAAAGGATGCGGCTATTATCCCCAACAGAAAGAATATCCCCGCCAATAGTCCCAGATGGTTCAATGCCAAATTGGGAAAGAGCGTGTCGGTATCCAAAAGTGCTCCATTTTCGCCAATGGGCAAGGTAATCCCGTGATTCTCGGCGTAGATGTACAATAGCACCCCCAGGCCCATGAATAGGAATTGGGTAATCGCCAAAATAAAGCTATAGGTCAATGTGTTTTTTTGTGCGTCCCACCTGTTTTTACAGGTCAAGGTCTTTTGCATCATATTTTGATCAAGTCCTATCATGGCAATGGCCACTAGGATTCCCGCTATGAACTGTTTATAAAAATTATTGCTCGACTTGTTGTCCCAATTGAAAATGTCTAAATACTGGTGATCCATCACTTTTTGAACCGCTTGGCCAAGTGAAAGACCCAAGGATGAAACTATGGTATAAATGGTTATGACGGCTCCTAAAATGAGAAAAGTGGTCTGCATGGTATCCGTCCAGACAATCGTCTTGATACCCGATTTGTTGGTATAAAGCCATACCAAAAGCAAAATGATGATCACTGTTAAAAAAAAGGGGGTGCCTAACTTGTCAAAAAAAGCAAATTGAAGGATTTTCGCTGCCAACAGCAAACGCAATGCCGCACCGAACGACTGCGATAACAAAAAGAACAGTGATCCGGTTTTGTACGTTCTATTTCCAAACCTTTCCTTAAGATAGGAATAGATGGAAACCAATCTTAATCGATAATATATTGGAATAAGTACGAACGTGATGAACACATATCCCACTACGTTCCCCAGAATGAATTGATAAAAGTAAAAATTATTGTTTCCCACCATTCCAGGCAGTGATACAAAGGTCACCCCTGAAAGACCGGCCCCGACCATACCATAAGCTACCAAAAACCACGGAGACTGCCTGTCTCCCGTAAAATAGGATTCATCGCTGCGGTTGCGAGAGGTAAAATAGGATATTACCATCAACAGGGCAAAGTAGATGCCTATGATCACCAAAACGAAAAATGGATTCATTCTATAGGATATTTAAACATGTCAAGTGATCAGTATATTCTAATTTCTTTGACCAATTGAGCGTAATCATCCAATACTTCAAAAGAATCCAACATTTCCAGGGATTCGTTTTGCTCCACCCAGTGTCTCAGTTTGTCGGAGCCATTGATGATGTCGATAGGTTTATGGTCGTAATTATATTCATATGGCGGGGCTTTCCATTCGAATGCACTTCCTAAATGTTTATACAGTTCACGCATCAAGAACTGTCCCGTCCTCCATGGCTTGAAGGTTTTCCTATCCGTAACATGAATTTGGTACCCGCCGCAGACCTTGCCCGAATGTTTTTGAAAAGTAGGAAGAAAAGTAATCGGTCGCAACGCAAAACCGTTCAAGCCTGAATTTTTCGTAATTTTTTTCAAATGATCGGTAAAGAGCCCATAAGGTTCAATTTTAGGATGCCCGACGATTTCCAAGGGTTGGGTGGTACCACGTCCTTCACTTAACAGTGTCCCTTCAAAAAGAACCGAACCCGGGAACGTGAGGGCACTTTCGGCCCTTGCGAGATTCGGAGAGGGCAATACCCACGGCAAATTGGTATCCTCAAAATACATTTCCCGTTGCCAGTTCTTCATCATTATCACATGGAGATTTGCTTTTGACCTCGTCCACATTTTTTGATGCATGATGGCTACCTCCCCTATGGTTAGACCGTGACGAACGGGCAGGGGATGAAGACCGATGAAGGATTTGAATTCGTGTTCCAGAATATTTCCTTCGAGGTCTATTCCGTTAATCGGATTGGGGCGATCGAGTACGATAATCTCAATATCCTTTCCTGCACATTTTTCCAGCAGGAGGGTAAGGGTATAGATATAGGTATACATTCGGCACCCCACGTCTTGCAGGTCGATAAAAAAATGGTCGATACCCTCCAACATCTCATCGGTAGGTGTACGTGTTTCGGAGTATAGGGAATATACGGGGATGTTAAAATAAGGATGGACAAAATGATCCGATTCGATCATGTTATCTTGCACATCGGTAGCAAAACCGTGTTGTGGCCCAAAAATTTTGATAAAACGAGGTCCGAACAATTCCTTGAACCTCAATGCGGCATGTGAATAGTCATTGGCAATAGATGCGTTGTGGCATAATAAAGCAACTTTTCCTTTGAACCTTTCTTGTAGGTCAGCATCTTGTAGCAATATATCAAGACCGGTAGCGACTTTTGGCATAATAAACGATTTGTATATTCTTCTGTTGTTGATAAGGTTTATATATAGTCAGGGGCGGCGTAATGGCCGCCCCTGACAACTAACTCAAACTCAATTAATAAAATCCTTTTCTATGAAGAAGGATTTGTAGGGGTATTGGTATTGTTGTCCCTTTCCGCATTAGGATATGGATAGTAATTTCGGTTTCTTTCAGGGTTTGGATCGGTGGCCCCCGGTCTTCCGAACCTTCTAGTGTCCTCAAGTGCTAGACCGCTCAAATAAAGCTCTATACGTCTATTCCGATAAATCTCGTCTAAAATGGCCTCTTGTGTGAGTGTTCCGGAATATGCAGGTAAATCAGCTCCCAATCCAAAAGCATCCTCAGCAGCTGTTTTTGTACGCACATTGTTAAGCTCTATCACCGCATTCACCAAATCGTTTTCCCTTGCGTAAGCTTCGGCTTTTATTAAGGAGACCTCTCCCGGAAGGTACACAGGAATCTTGTCTAAATTATCAACAAAGAACCCTACCACCTGATAATCCGGTAACGGTACCGTAAAATCTTCAGCGGTCACATAAAAAGGGACTCGGTCATCATCTGCATCCGGTTCCAAACCAGGAGGCAGTCCAAAATTGGTATCCCTTGCTTGCGTAACGTTCTGAGAACCGAACCAAAAGGCAAGTGGGTTGGGTATGGCGGCATCAAAGTCCCATTCGGAAGTAGCGGATAGGTCAACGGCATCTGCTGCCGTAATGGCCTCGGTATTGTTGCCTGCCATTAGATTGAAGCGGGCCAACAGTGCATTGACCGAGTTTTCTAGATCGACCGAACCGATTACACCTGACGTAGCTGTAGATGAAAGTCCTGCGGCGATGTAGCCGTTCGCTTCCTCTAAATCCGCAATAGCATCATCTAATACGGCTGCACGGCTTACAAAAGGGGCATCCTCGATAATTTCCAATGGAATGCTTTCAAATACTTGGATCAATGTGCCGTGTACCATGGCCCTGTAAAACAACCCGTAGGCTTTTAGGGAATTGGCAACAGATACATCGCCATCGGATGCTACATCGGCGGCATCGATAACCGTCGTGGCTTCTTTACGAGCAAGCATGGAATTTGTCCACATATTGTTCAGTATGCCATTCCCACCGTTTACATCGCTACCCCCTAAAAGAATTTCATTTTCCGCAAGGTTACCTGGGTTCAACAAACGCAACTCGTCGGTATTGAGTCCGGAAATGTGGGTATAATTATAAATGATTCCAGCGCGATCGGTACTCCATCGCTGTTGTATGCCATTAATCAAGCGTACTAAATTATCCGTACTGTTCACCACATCGGGTTCCAATGTGGAGTTCGGGTCTAAATATTCGGTGTCACATGAAGCGATAAAACCGAAAATCAGCATAAACGTAAATATTGTTCTTATGTTTTTCATTTCTGTTTTTTTAGAAGTTAGCACTTAATGAGACAGCTACAGAAGCAGGAATTGGAGAATTACCAAAATTAACCGCCCTTAAAAGGTTGGATTGACCACCGGCATTGGTCTCCGGGTCATAACTGAAAAAATCATCAATTGAAATCAAGTTCCTACCTATAAGTGATACCCTAACATTTTTTAAATAATCATTAAATAAAGATGGAAATTCGTATCCAATGGCCAATTCCCTTAATTTCCAGAAAGAGCCATCTTCCATTCTAAATTCCTCAATAGGGTAGATACCGGCTATATACCCCCTCGGCAGTTCACCTGTGAGCTCTTGTTCTGCAAGCTTGCCTAGACCGACACCTTGTCGCGTTCTTTTATCGGCATCAAAAACATCTACCCCTTGTACGCCTTCCCATAACATGGAAAAGTTAAACCGTTTGTATTGCAGATCGGTACCAAGGCCCATAACATAATCGGGGTTCGGGTCACCGATTACTTTTCTTAATACATCACCTGTTGGTTGTCCGTTGGCATCCCTTTGTGGAGTTCCTGTTGCCAAGTCGCCACGTTCCGGTTGCGGCACACCCTCGGGAGCTCCGTTGGTAGAAGGGCCGGATAGGATCAACTCTCCGTTATCGTCCTTGGCAAAATACGTGCCGAAGAAGACCCCTAGCGGTTGGCCTTCTTGAACAACTGGAGGTGCACCAGATACCGTTGCAATGGTTATATCACCTCCAACGGCGCTCAACACTTCATTTCTGTTCCTACTGTAGTTCATGCTCAAGTTCCACGTAAAATCCTCGGTTTTTACGGGAGTAACCCGTGCATAAAACTCGATACCGTTGTTTCGCATGGTGCCTACATTTTCTATCTTACTGGCACCGCCTATCGAAGGTGCAAGTACACGGCTTACGATCAAATCTTCTACATTTTGCCTGTAGTACGTGAAAAGTAAGCTTGCCCTGTTGTCAAAAAAGCTTAGATCGGTACCGATCTCAAATTCTTTGGTACGCTCAGGCCTCAAGCTTAAATTGCCCAATCTATTGTTTTGTTGTAAAGTGGATGCACCCAAAAAGTCATTGGGCGTATAGCTTGCAAAACGATCAAAAGGGTTAATGGCAGTTAAGTTACCTGCTTCCCCGTAAGAAGCCCTTAACCTTGCGGAATTAATGAAACCGCTGTTCCAGAAAGATTCGTTAGACAGCACATAGGAACCTGAAATTTTCGGATAAAAATTGGTTCGCTCGTCCACGTCAAAATTTGTGGCACCGTCTATTCTCCCAGCGAGTGTCAAAAAGAGTTTGTCGTCATATGACAATGTTTCTTGTAAGAACACTCCATAAATATCCAATCTGGAATCTATCGGAAAGGTCTGTAAGGGAACTGTTGGATTATTCCCAGCATCCAGATCCCTGCCCTGGTCTCCCCTAAACGTTAATTCACTGGACTGAAAACTATACCCCAAAGTAGTATTTGAATTTAATTTTGGACTGATATCTATATCGTAGATGGCATTGATGTCATAGTTCCAATTAAAGACTTTAGCTTCTGCACTGCCCAGGTAACCTTGGTCAAAATAAGCAGGGTTCACATTGTCATAAGGGTATGCGGGAATAAAAATATTGCCTTTTTGGTTATACGTATCCACACCGAATATCTGATCAATGGTCAAATTTTCAATAGGATTCAACTTTACGTGCAAGCTGGGAATAAAGTGGTTCACTTCTTGCGTAATGTCAAAGTCCTCTATAATGGATAATGGGTTTACCCTTGTATTTTCCACAGCCTGTAAATTTCCATTGGCATCCCGTTGGGTAATATCAAAAGTGTTGTTCGTAATATTCATCGAATTGATGGGACTCCAAAATACGTTGCCATCGGGTTTTTCATCCGATGTGCTACGGGCATAATAGACCCCTAGGTCATAGGAGACCCAATCCGCAACATTATGCTTAAAATTAAACCGTCCGGAGAATCTATTGAACTGGGTATTCCTTATAATACCTTCATTGGAAAGATATCCCATGGAACCCATATAGGACATTTTATCATTACCGTTGCGAATTGAAAAATAATTATCGGTGCCTACGCCCGTTTGGAAAATTTGGTCTTGATAATCGTATCGTGTGGTATTGAATTTATCGGTAGAGAGGTTTCTAAAGGTAGTAAGATCGCCACTATCGGGGTCAAAACCAAAGATAGGCCATAATCTCCCTGCTAGACCACCGGTCGCTACCGTTTCAAACTCCTCGCCACGAAGGTTCAGGTCCAATCGTTTTCTTAAGTAGTTTACGTTAAGTGTACTTTTAGAGAACATTTCAGGACCGTCCCCCAAGGTGTTGCCCCCTGTTTTTGTAGTAATGACCACAACGCCGTTGGATGCCCTTGAACCGTAAATTGCGGCCGCAGCGGATCCGTTCAGGATATTAATATTGTCAATATCGTTCGGGTTGATGTCCACCATCCTGTTTTGCCCGGGGCTTGCATCACCTGCACTTACATTTAAGTTGGTTACGTTGGTGGTCAAGTTGCTAACAATAACGCCATCTACTACATATAGAGGTTCTGAAGAACCCTGTATAGTACTTACTCCGCGTAGTCTAATGGAAAAACCACCCGCTGGATCACCTGAGTTTTGCGTAATCTGCGCTCCGGGAACTTTACCCTGTAACGAAGTGGTAATGTTTACAGGCGCTGCTTGGTCAATACGGCGGCTTTTACCGTAGTAATTGCGTTACCCAATTTTTTACGTTCCTGTGTAATTGAAGAACCTACTACAATTACCTCGTCCAATGCGTTGACATCCTCTGCTAGTTGAACATAAAGTGTTTGGTCGACGCCGGTCAAAACTGTTTTTGATGTGAGGAAACCCAAATAGCTCACGACCAAGGTTTTTCCTTCGGCATCGGTTACCTGAATGCTGAAATTTCCGTCAAAATCGGCAATTCCACCAGCAGAAGTACCCTTGACAAGGACGCTCGCTCCTGACAACGGAACCCCGGCCTGATCGGAAACGGTTCCTGAAATGGTTACTGATTGTGCAAATGTAAATTGCACAAAGAACACCATCAGTAGTGCTGATAGCTGATAATACTTTTTTTTCATAATAGTGTTTTTATGAGTTGATGATCATCAAACCTATGAAAATGTTTTTTTAATTGCAACTTTTTGTTGCAACAAAAAGTTGCAAATTTACTTAAAAAGCAATAATTTATCAATCTATTTCTATTTTTGCCGTTTTTTAAGGCATTCATAAGAATCAGATTTTATCCATAGTATTGCAATTCTTAAATTATTTCGCGTTGGAAAAGAAAAATAGACATCAAATTATCCTGAATGAAGTACATATACACAACCGCGTCCTTTTGGCCGATCTGGCGGGAATCCTGAATGTTTCCATGGACACGGTCCGCAGGGATGTCAAAGAGCTTGATGCAC
>CAJQMW010000415.1 GCA_905479535.1 uncultured Maribacter sp.
GCCTTTTTTGCTTCAGACATGTTGGGATTCTTTTCCCAGGCTTCAGGTACCAACATCATCATTGCTTCTGGTAGTGATCGTCCTGTCATCAATAGCAATTCCACGATCATGTCCATTGATGCAGAATCCGATTTTCCAGGAAGTATTATGGGAAATATACTTTTCATGTCGTCATTGAACCATTCACTTTCCATTAATTCTTGGCGGGACAGTGTGCGTGACACGTTTCCGCGAAGCGTATTTATTTCACCATTGTGGCACATGTACCTGAAGGGTTGGGCCAAATCCCACGTTGGAAATGTGTTGGTGGAGAATCGTTGATGCACCAATGCTAACCTGGTGACCACTCTGGAATCCATCAAATCAGAATAATACAGACTGATGTCCAATGGCATCAACAATCCCTTAAAAATGATAATTTTCGTAGAAAGGCTGGGCACGTAAAAAAACTTGTGCTCCGACAGTTTAGAATTAATAATGGTATTCTCCGTTACTTTTCTTGCGATAAATAATTTTAGATTAAATTCAAAATAAGTCTGCTCTTCGGACGCTTTCTCAACAAACAGTTGTTTTACAAAGGGCTCGGTTTCAGCAGCAATTCTTCCGGGTACTGAACGATTAACAGGTACGTCTCTCCAACCTAAAAGTTTTAATCCTTGTCTCTTTATATTTTCCTCGAAAACGGAAATACAGAAATTGCGTTGATTTTCTTTTCGCGGGAAGAATACATTGCCCACCGCATATTGACCAGGCTCGGGTAACTTGAAGCCACACACCGCTTGAAAAAAATCATGGGGAATATCAATTAGAATTCCGGCACCGTCGCCTGTTTTGCCATCTGCACTAACTGCGCCACGGTGTTCCAACCGTTCCAAGATTTCCAAAGCCTTATGGATGATATCATTCGATTTTTTCCCTTTTAAACTACATATAAAACCGGCACCACAATTATCATGTTCAAATTCGGGCAGATACAATCCTTGTTTTTTCAATTTCATAATTTACGGTATATGTTCAAAAATATCATTTTTAATGAATTATTTTCATCAATTATTTATTTTATCCATAAATTATTCAACGTTTTGAATTAATTCTTAAAAAATATTGAATTTGATATTTTTAGTATGCTCAATTTATCAGATTGATAAAATTAGAACATAAAAAGACACCTCTGAACTGGGAGAAGGGGGTAATGTTGAAAAAGCCTAAATTATAACAAAAATCCTTTGAAATATACAGGGGGTAACGTGCTTATTATGATTCTTTCGCGGTAGAACCTCCTAATTATGAAGGGTATAAATTACGAAGTAAGTATTATGTTTTTAAAATACTTCTAGAAATCACTATTTTCTGGATCTCAGAAGTACCTTCATAAATCTGTGTAATCTTAGCGTCACGCATCAAGCGTTCTACATGGTAGTCTTTTACAAAACCGTTACCACCGTGTATTTGAACAGCTTCTACCGTAGTTTCCATAGCTATTTGGGAGGCATACAATTTGGCCATTGCTCCGGATAAATCGTAATCTTCGTCATTGTCTTTATCCCATGCGGCTTGGTACACTAAATTTCTTGCCGCTTGTATTTGGGTATGCATATCCGCTAATTTAAAGGCTATGGCTTGATGGTTGCTAATTTCAGTGCCAAACGCCTTTCGTTCTTTAGAATATTTCAACGCCAATTCATAAGCTCCGGCGGCAATGCCCAAAGCCTGGGCAGCTATGCCAATTCTACCTCCAGCAAGAGTTTTCATTGCGAACTTGAATCCAAAACCATCTTCGCCGATCCTATTTTCCTTTGGGACCTTGACATCGTTAAAAACCAAGGAATGGGTGTCGCTACCTCTAATCCCCAGCTTGTTTTCTTTTGGACCAATTTCAAAGCCCTCCGCTCCTTTTTCAATGATCAAAGCGTTAATTCCCCGATGTTTTTTTTCTTTATCGGTCTGCGCAATGACCAAATAGATTTCGGCAGAACTACCGTTTGTAATCCAATTTTTGGTTCCATTTAGAATATAGTGGTCTCCTTTATCTATGGCAGTGGTTTTCTGTGATGTGGCGTCGCTTCCTGCTTCCGGTTCCGAAAGGCAGAAAGCACCGATTGCTTCACCGGTGGTCAGCCTCGTAAGATACTTCTCTTTTTGAGCCTCCGTTCCAAAAGTTTCCAATCCCCAACAGACCAAGGAATTGTTCACGGAAACGATTACGGACGACGACGCATCTATTTTAGACAGCTCTTCCATAACCAAAACATAGGAGAGGGTATCAAGTCCGCTACCTCCATATTTGGGGTCTACCATCATGCCAAGAAACCCCAATTCACCCATTTTTTTAACCTCTTCTGTAGGAAATTCTTGCTTCTCGTCCCTTTCAATAACTCCAGGAAGCAGTTCGTTTTGGGCAAAATCCCTTGCGGCTTGTTGTATCAATCCTTGCTCTTCGCTTAAAGAAAAATTCATGTTCGGTAGACTTACGATTAAAGGCACAAATATAAGGTTATCCTTTCTACTTACACCTTAATTTGAGCTGTGCGTCTCTTCATTTTTTGTTAATTCTATATAGATATGGTAAGGAAAATAATTACTTTATACCGCCTTATTTTGAGTGTAGGGAGGTTTTTGAAATGCATTTTTCACTTCTAAAACCATGAGTTTCAAATATCTCCGGTTTAATATTACCAAGATCATGAAAACAAAGACAAATTTAATATCTTTAAACAATTTCAATTGAAAAATTGAAAACAGTATTTTGAAATGAGTAGATAGAACATTAAGCACTAAACCAACTAAAAATGGAAACCATAATTATCATAGTTTTTCTAGCAGGCTACCTAGGAATTACATTAGAGCACAACCTTAAAATTGACAAACTTATCCCGGCCCTTGCCATGATGGCCATACTTTGGGCTATCATCGCCCTAAACCACATGTCGGTTTTTGAGGTCAATGCCGAGCTCAGGGAGCTGGAACCTACCCATATAGACGAAATTCTATTACACCATCTTGGAAAAACCGCAGAGATTCTTGTCTTTCTTTTGGGGGCTATGACTATTGTGGAAATCATTGATTATTTTGATGGCTTTTCAACTATAAAAGGTTTTATAAAGACAAAAAGCAAGAAAAAAATTCTTTGGATTTTCGGGTTTTTAGCTTTTTTCCTTTCAGCAATAATAGATAACCTAACAGCAACAATTGTACTAATATCAATTTTACAAAAATTAATAGGAGATAGAGATATACGTATATGGTATGCTGGTTTAATTATCATTGCTGCAAATGCTGGAGGAGCTTGGTCACCAATTGGTGATGTAACAACTACAATGCTTTGGATTGGTAAAAAAGTAACTACAGGACATTTATTTGTATATTTATTTTTACCATCATTATTGTGTATGCTTGTACCTACATTTATAGCATCATTTTTACCTGTATTTAAAGGTAAATTAGAACAAAATACTGAAGATAATAATGATAAGCCAAAAAGTAAATTTAGTTCAACAATGTTATATTTAGGTCTTGGTGGTATAGTGTCAGTTCCTATATTTAAAACAATAACACATTTACCTCCTTATGTAGGTATGATGTTGGCACTTGGTGTTGTAGCTATTTTTGCTGAAATATACAGTAATTCTAAATTTAGTATTTCAAGTCATGACTCTGCTGAAAGTGATGCGAATGCTCACCATAGTCCAGTGCATCATTCATTGTCAAAAATTGAACTTCCAAGTATATTGTTTTTCTTAGGAATTTTAATGGCTGTAGCGGCTTTAGAATCATTAGGAATTTTATTTGGTTTTGCAGGCAAACTCCAAGATACTATGCCTATGTTAGGAACAGAGTTACATCATGCAGGAGTTTCAGATTTAGTAGTTTTGTTGTTAGGTGTAGGTTCTGCAGTTATTGATAATGTACCACTAGTAGCAGCAAGTTTAGGGATGTTCTCTGAGCCTATTGATAATGAGCTATGGCATTTTATTGCATATTCAGCAGGTACAGGAGGTAGTATGCTAATTATTGGTTCTGCTGCAGGTGTTGT
>CAJQMW010000416.1 GCA_905479535.1 uncultured Maribacter sp.
CCTTTTAATTTCATGCAATGGCATTCTACCGTTTCAGGCTATCTGGATGAGATTATGAAAGACTTGGAAAAAATGAGGAAGGATGTCGAAAAACATAATTCCATGGTGGATCGGAATCTCTTTGAATTGGCGTCTGACCCTAAAAAACCATTCAAGAAACCCAGTGAAAAGTCGACAGTACCCTATTTGGATTTCTCGGCACTTCAAAACGAATTAGCATCGCTGCGTCAGTCCATTGAAAGTTTTACCGAAGCAGATAAAACCAAACTTAGTAAGGAAGCACGCAATGCCTTGAACAAAAAACTGATGCTTGCGGAACATGTGCTTACTTCAAAAGATGGGCTACCGAGGAGACCATGGTACAAACATCAGATTTATGCACCCGGATTTTATACCGGATACGGTGTAAAAACCCTACCCGGGGTTCGGGAAGCGGTTGAGGAAAAGAATTGGAACGAGGCCCAGGAGCAAATAAGTATACTTAGAAATACCTTTAAGGAATTTAATATTTTCTTAGAGGAAATGAATGCAGCATTAAACTAGAAAAAATGGAAACGGATTACAGTAAAATATTTAGTGGCAACGCCATGATAGGAAAAAGAATAGAGCTGGAATTGAAGGAAATAGGAATAATTCCAATAGTCAAGAATGAAGGGGAGTCCGCGCGTTTGGCCGGATTTGCTTCGTCTATGCTAAATAATGTGGACATTTATGTCAACAATACCGAATTTAAAACGGCTCAAGAAATAGTGGCGAAAATAGTCGAAACTAGCTAGCAAGAAAAAGCCCTCTTAGTTCGGGGGCTTTATATGATGTGTCATTCCATAGGTGTCAGTTCCAATTTACGGAACTCAATTGGCCCGTGATCACCTTGTATCATTATTGGTCCAGGTACTACCTCATTATTATCCAGGGCATCTCCTGTCATACCGGGTATGTTCTGTTCAGCGATTATGGTTTTACCGTTTGCGACAATGGTTAACCTTCTACCATTTAAAGTGATATCGTAAGTTTGCCACTCCCCTGCTTCTTTGGCCACCATTTCGTTGGGCGACAAAAGTCCATAGATACCCCTGAAATAAATAGAAGAAGGTTACAGACCGGCATTATCGGCTATTTGAATTTCATAACGTCCCCTTAAGTAAAGACCACTATTACTACCCTCTGGATATCGAAACTCCGCATGTAATTTAAAATTGGTGAACTTCTCCTCTGAAATGAGGTTTGCTCCTGCTTCGGAGCTCGTCAAAATTCCATCCACCACTTTCCACTGGTTCTCACCTTCTACTTTCCATCCGTCTAAATTCTTTCCGTTAAAAAGTTCAATCGTTTTTCCCCATTTTGGATTCTCAACGTATGGCAAGTCCGGTGATTTGGAACCGGTCCAATCATATGTTTTTCCGTCGGTGTAGACCATTGTTCCCTTTTGTTCGTCTCCGACCATCTTTCCTTCAAATTCCATATTGGCCCCTCCAGGTTCCCATTGTGGGGGAATGGAGAAATAAAATACATCTCCATATTTTTTTACTTCAGAAATAGGTCGCGCGCTACCAAAAGCATAGGTAAACCTACCGATTAAGGTATTGTTTCCGGAATGGCTTATTTCCAACCATGACGGTAGCTCCTTGCCCACTTGGGAAATGGTCAAGTTCCACCTTCCTTCTAGCCCATCAGCCTCTTGAGCGTAAAGACTGAAGGAAGTGACCCCAATAAAAAAGGAAAAAAATATAGTTAATATTCTCGCTGAGCTCTTCATAGATTGTTGCGTTTTATCAAAGAAAATACAAGTTTAAAAAAAAGTTTTAAAAGAAAAATAACTAATTCTTAACACCCTTTAAAGACTGTCCACCTTGTTTAAGGGTCAGGACAGTAACCTTCCCGTCCACGTTCCTACTTATATTTACTACATTTATTCCAATTCTAGTAACCCTCAATTTATGAAAAGCAATACTTTTAAACTATTCTTCTTAGTATTACTAACTCTCGTGATGGGTTGTGAGACTAAAAAACCCACCGAAACACCTTTAGTGGTTGTTGAGGACTCCACCTCAATAGACCAAAAAATAGCCCTTGCCCGCGAAAGCATAACTCCTTTGGTAGCGGAAGGATTAGAACTAAGTTTGTGGGCCACAGATTCACTGGCGCCTGATCCTATAGCCATGGATATTGATGATCACGGCAGGATTTATATAACACGGTCTAATAGAAACAAAAATTCCGAATTCGACATCCGGGGACATCGCGATTGGATGACGGCATCAATAGCATTACAGACCGTTGAGGAACGACGAGCATTTCTGCATAAAACCTTTGCACCTGAATTAAGCAAGGAAAATAGTTGGCTAAAGGATTTAAACAGCGATTCCATACATGATTGGCATGATCTAGCTGTGGAAAAGGATGAAGTTTGGATGCTGGAAGATAAAGATGGGGATGGAATAGCGGATGTCTCAACACAAATTTTGAATGATTTCAACGATGAAGTAAACGATGTTGCAGGCGCGTTATTAGTAAGAAACGAAGATATTTTTTTAGGTATCGGACCGGATATGTACCGCCTGAAAGATTCCAATAACGACCTAGTTTTGGATGACAAGGAAAGTATAGCTACGGGCTTTGCGGTTCATATAGGCTTCGGAGGGCATGGAATGTCCGGTGCCATAGAAGGCCCTGACGGTAAAATTTATTGGGGTATAGGTGATATAGGAGCCAATATTACCACCGTAGATGGGGTAAATCACAAATATCCTAACCAAGGGGTTATCGTAAGAAGCAATCCGGACGGTAGTAATTTCGAAGTATTTGCCCGTGGACTTCGGAACACACATGAGTTTGTTTTTGATGCGTATGGAAATATGATCTCCTCGGATAATGAC
>CAJQMW010000417.1 GCA_905479535.1 uncultured Maribacter sp.
AAAAGATTCTTATCTACAATCAATACCGAGGTAAAAACCATAGTCTAGTCCTTCTCGAAAAATGCTGAGGCGCAAGAATATAAATGCAATTGCCATTGCACTTCTTTTAATATGGCTCGTTACGAGTTTTTTTGTTCCAATGGTCTGGTGGGTTCTTCCTGTTATAGCCCTTATTTGGTTTTTAATTACGCTCTGCGGTTCCTTCTTAATTCAATGGAATTACCACTACCCCTCTTTACATTCCAACAAAAAAATTGAAGATCCCTTTATTTCCCTCACGTTTGATGATGGGCCTAATCCTGAGTTTACTCCCAAGGTTTTAAAACTGCTTGACCAATTTAATGCGAAGGCAACGTTCTTCTGTATTGGAAGGCAAATTGAAAAACATCCGGAAATTTTAAAAGAAATCGTTGCCAATGGCCATACTATCGGAAACCATACCTACTCCCATTCCAAAACTTTTGGATTTTACGGCACGGATAAAGTAATACAGGAACTGCAAAAAACGAATCAGTTGGTAGTCGAAAAAACGGGACTACAAATGAACCTCTATCGCCCAGTCTTTGGCGTCACCAATCCCAATATTGAAAAGGCCGTTAAAAAAATGAAGCTCAGTTCCATTGGTTGGAACGTACGTTCGCTGGACACTACGCCCAGAACTTCGGAAATGGTGCTTAAACGGATTACCTCCAAAGTCTCAAAAGGAGATATTGTGCTTTTGCACGATACGAGCGAAAAAACAATCCAGGTTTTGGAACGGTTATTGTTATTTTTGAAGGAGAAAAATCTACAATCGGTTACGGTAGACCAATTGTTACAGCAAGATGCCTATGCCTAAATTTACGCTACTCCTTTTTTTTGTTGCAAGCACTCTTCTGGCACAAACAAAAATGTCTCTCGAAGAAGCGACCGTTTTACGAAATAAAGTCAAAACGAAAGCGGCGACTACCAAGACCATTACAAGTGACTTTGTGCAATACAAACATTTGGACTTTCTAAGCAATGATATTGAATCCAGTGGAAAATTAGCGTTTAAGGCTCCGAATAAGGTAAAGTGGGAATACATATCACCCTTTGCGTATTCCATCCTTTTTAAGGATGACAAACTCTTTATTGATGACGGTGGCAATAAAAGTAATATGGATTTGGGCTCCAACAAAGTATTTAAACAGTTGAGCCAGCTAATCGCCGCAAGTATTAGTGGTGATATGTTCATTGCCGAAGAATTTAATATGGAATACTTTAAGGAAAATGACGGTTATCTCGTTCACTTCTCACCCAAAGATGCTCAATTTTCCGAGTTCATCAAGGCATTTCATATTACCTTTTCCCAGCAGGGAGAGGTTATGGAAGTGAAGATGATAGAGCCTAGCGACGACTATACGCATATTATCTTCAGTAATAGAATTGAGAACCAATCTATCCCAGATGCGGTTTTTGCTCAGTAGCCTATTCTTTGTTTTAATAGGATGCACTTCCTACCCCAAAAAAATGGGATATGCCGAAAGTCCATCGAACAAAAGCAGCATAATAAATCCTTATTTTTCAGATGCTAGCCGCGATTATGTATATAAGGCCTACATAAGCGCTTTTTCGAATTATTTTGGTGGAATTTTAGTTGTAAAAAAAATCAACGAGCAAGAACATCGGGTTGTTTTCACGACTGAAATGGGGAATACCATTTTTGATTTTTCCTTTCGGGATTCTGATTTCACTGTAAATCGAATCATTGACCAATTGGACAAGCAGCTGCTCATTAACGTTCTCGAAAAAGATTTTAGGGCTTTGATAAAGGAGAGACTTTTGGCTGAAGATGTTTATAACAAAGTCAATGATGAAATAGCGAAAGTTCAAATTGATAAGAAGCCCTATTTTTATACTTTTGAAAATTCACGTCTAACAACCATTACTCGGATAGGAAATCAAAAAGAAAAGGTTGTTTTTGAATTTTCAGAAATTAATGATGACCTTGCCGAGAAGATTACAATAATCCACAAGAACATCAACCTAAAAATTGAGCTAACGTCGATATAAATGAAGTGGAACGTTCTAATTCTATTCGGCTTAACCTTGTTACCATCCTTGGATGGGATGGCTCAGGCACGACCGGGCATTAAGATAGGCTTTAATAGTTCCAACATTAGTAAAACGCGTTTGGATAGCAAAACAGGATTATTTATAGGTGGAATTTTGGATATTCCCATTACCGATTCTTACACATTACAACCGGAAGTTTTCTATTCTTCACAGGGTGGAAGCTCAAATTCCCCCGATTACGGAGATGTAGAAATAAGCTATCTCTCTTTGGCGGCGGCGAACAAGTTTTATGTTGGTCCCAACAAGGGAATTCATTTTGTTTTAGGTGCCGGATTGGATGTAAACCTTAAAAACAACTTCGTAAATCTCTTTAATGGTGATGGAGATGGCGAAATATCCCCTTTTGATGTAGTTGTTTTCGGTGGTATTGGTTACGAATTTAATTTTGGACTGGTTTTAGAAGCGCGCTATAAACAAGGTACGGTGAGTGTCGATTTTTTCGGTGAGGATGACTTGTACGAAGAAGATGGTAGCAATTTGAACGGCGTTTTTCAAATTGGTGCTGCTTATAAATTTAAACTTTGAATATGTTGATAGCGGGATTATACGAAATAACGGCATTCAATTATGAAGCTACAGAAGTTTCGGCAACCTTAAAACTAAACAAGGACCATAGAATTTTTGATGGCCATTTTCCCGGCCATCCGGTTCTGCCCGGTGTGTGTGTCATACAGATGGTAAAGGAACTTACCGAAAAAGCCCTGGAAAAGAACTTAGTGCTTTCAGTGGCTTCAAATGTGAAGTTTATGGCCGTCATCAATCCAGAAAAAAACGATATCATCAATTTTAAACTGGAACTGTCAGAAGTTGATAGGGAAGTAAAGGTTAAGAACAGCGTTAGTTTTAAAGATACCTTGGCATTAAAATTGAACGCTACCTTTAAAAATACGGATTGATGAAATCTTTTTTAATCTTACTCTATAGCATTTCTCTAATAGGAATAGACATTTTGGAACTTCGTGAAAAGTATCCCAAGGCCAGTACGGATACTGAACTAACCAATGATTTATACAACAAGTTAGCCGCTGTTTCAATAGCGGACGAGGCTAAAATAGTAGCCTACAAAGGCGCCGTGCTCACCCTAATGGCAAAACACGCCAAAACTATAAAGGAAAAGAAAATGTTTTTTCAAGAAGGTGTGCAATTTCTGGAAGCCGCTGTAAAAACAGCTCCAAATGACATCGAAACTAGGTATTTAAGGCTAAGTGTACAGGAGCATGCGCCCAAAATAGTGAAATACAACAATAATATTGAAAAGGACAAAAGTTTCCTCTTAGAAAACTACGGAACATCAAAAGATGACGAGCTAAAAACCTATATCAAGTCCTATGTAATGGATTCTTCCCTGTTCACGGACAATGAAAAGTTGTCTTTTTAAGCATGACCTAATGCTTATATTTGTGTTATCCTAAGACAAAATTAGTAACCAATATCCGTGGCGAAAAAAGCACCATCCATAAATGAAAGAATGCAAACGCTGCGCTGCTGTATTATTGTTCCTACCTACAATAACGCCAAAACGCTGCCCAGGGTCCTGAACGGGATTCTAGAACTTACCAATAACATTATTGTAGTGAACGATGGAGCTACCGATGATACCTCGAAGATTCTAAAGGAGTATTCGCAAATCAAACAAGTTCATCTGCCAGAAAATAAAGGAAAGGGCAACGCACTAAAAGCTGGTTTTAAAACTGCGCTGGAAAATAATTATGATTTTG
>CAJQMW010000418.1 GCA_905479535.1 uncultured Maribacter sp.
ATATACCCCTCGGTTCTTGACTTGCTGTACCAAACTGTAGGCAGCTGCTTGCAAAAGATTATGGCGCTCTCCAGAACAGCTATATTGAATGGAATCTATAATATGCTGCGGATGCTCTACCCGTACCCCCATAGCAAAAGACTTTGCTTTTAAGGCGATATTCTTTTTTTCCAATAAGTAGAAAATATCCCTTGCGGAGTGACCGGTCGCTAGAATAACACGTTGGGTGTCCATTTCAATAGAATTATTTAAAACAATGGATTTTAATCGATTACCGCTAATGACGAAATCTGTTACTTTAGTGTTGAAATGAACTTCTCCACCATAGTGAAGTATCGTTTCTCGAATATTCTGTACGATTTTAGGTAGTTTGTTCGTGCCAATATGTGGATGGGCATCAACCAGTATTTGATTCGTTGCACCATGATATACCAGACTTTCAAAAACTCTGCGAACGTCACCACGCTTTAGACTGCGGGTGTACAATTTTCCATCGGAGTAGGTGCCCGCACCGCCCTCACCAAAACAATAGTTGGAATCTTCGTTGACCAAGTGGTCCTGATTAATTGCTTTCAAATCACGCCGGCGATCTCGCACATTTTTTCCACGCTCCAAAACGATAGGTTTGTAACCCAATTCCAAACAGCGCAAAGCAGCCCACATTCCTGCCGGCCCAAAGCCTATAATATGAATGGGCTTTGCATCGATCACATGCTTATAGTCGAAAGAATAGGAAGTGTCCGGGACCGGTTCTCCAATATAAATGGCCAGTTTATAATTGAAGTAAATAGTAGCTTTTCTTGCATCAATGGATTTACGAAGAACCTCAATGCTAAAATTACTTTCCGGTAAGTCCAAATGATCGGACACCTTTTTAAGAAGAGTTCCTTCTTGGGCTTCCTCTTTTAAGGTTAGGCGTAATTGTAGGTTTCTTTGCACAGTACAAAATTAGGCGAAACCAAAGGATTATTTATCATTTCCCATAGGGAACAAAAAGAAGGAGGTGATGTTTTTTTAATTAACACGCTTTTTTTCCTCCTCTGCTCCGGTAGCCCTTTCTCTTGCTGATTTCAGCTTGCTGTTGCCAAAAGTGTTGGAGTAGGAGATGCTGAACGTACGGTTAAAGAAATCAAATGTGTTATTGGTATCTAGGTTTTGTTCAGGGACATTGGTGATTACAGTCCATTTTTGGGAGTCAAGCAAATCATTTACACGAAAAGAAAGCGTTCCGCCATTGTCACCAAATTTTTTTTGAATTCCAAGATTAATACTGTAAACCTCCTGTAAGACTCCCGTACCAATAAAACTTAACAGGGTGGGACTGTTGTAGTTTACATTAATCTCCGAAGAAAAATTTTTGGTCATCGTAAAGGACTGAGTGCTGTTACTATTGAAAGTGTTCTGTTCAAAATCAATGGGATCACCGTCAAAGGTATTGGATATTTTAGTGTTTAGGTAGGTAACATTATTTTGTATTTTCCACCAATTGGTTACGGTTATTGGCAAACCTAAGGTCAGAGAAAAAATCCTAGTTTTGTCTAAATTTTCGGCTCCAAAAATCAGGCGTTCGTTTATCTCATCAAATCGGGATTGGAAGGTAGCTATAGTTCCTTTTTCAACAGAATACTGAGAGGAAAGTATAAGGGACCTGTAACCGAAATCAAATTTCAACGCATTGGAAATTGCTGGTTGTACGGCAGGGTTTCCAGCAAAAAAGGTGTTTGGGTCTACAAAAATCACAAAAGGGGCTAGGTCGTTAAAGGTTGGTCGTGTGATTCGTCTTGAGTAAGAAACATTAAAGTTCAACGTGTCATTTACTTTATGGGAAATATAAGCAGTAGGGAAAAGCTCACCAAAAGATCGATCAACGACCACTCCTTGTTTATCGGAGACTAATTTAGAATCTGTATGTTCATAACGAAGGCCCAATTGTAAGTTGGTTTTATCGCTAAAAGCGTATTCAAGACTTCCATATCCTGCCAATATCCGCTCTTTTAAATTACTAATATTGGTTAGATCAGGATTTTCGATAAAATCTGGCACAGAAAAAGTTCCAACGGCCACATCGTTATCAAAATTATTGAAGGCCGCTTTGACTCCCGTTTCTATTTTGACCTTATCATTAATTCGATTACTATAATCAGCTTTGCCAACCGTTATTTGAATAGGTGTTGTTTTGTCGCTCTCGGTTAATTCCTCCCTTAAAAAAGTATTATTTCCATCAAAAAATCTGTTATTATAGACTGTAGGGTTTTCCAACCGATACTTTAAGTAATCAAAATCGAAACTTACATATTCATTTTCTTTAAAGTTGTGTTTTAGATTCATGTTAGCACCAAAATGCTTTAATTGATTTCTTTCGGTATTTAGAAGCTCTATAAAGGCCCGTGGAGTATTATTTTCATTTTCTTGACTTTGATTTTCAGCGTCCATCGTCCATTTATTATCAGTTATCCAAGCAAGCAGGCCTACAACTGTTTTTTCCGAAACCTTATAGTCTAGTCCCATACGAAGGTTATGGTTACGTTGAACAGGTTCTCTAAAAGTATTTGTGGACACCTCTATTTCATCACTATTCTCATCAATGAAATTTCGATTAAATGAAAAAAATTGACCTTGACTATCTCTTAAAAATGAATAATCCCCAAAAATATTGATTTTATTTTTTCTATAGTTAAGATTGATGTTGTTATTCGTAATTGTGCCGTTACCTACTCCAAAAGACAGTGAGTATGATCCGTTTAAGCCAAGGTCTGTTTGTTCTTTAAGCACAATATTTATAAACCCTGCATTCCCTTCTGCATCAAAATTGGCCGGAGGAGTTGTTATAAGCTCTATACTCTCAATATTATCCGCACTCATACCTTCTAGCATTTGAACAACACTCGAGGGAGGCATATAGCTTAACTTAATTATTTATCATGATTACAACTCCGCTTTTACCTATTAATGATATAGAGCTGTTCTGTCTATCTACCTGAACGCCTGGCGAGCGCTCAAGAATTTGTAGTGCTGTTGATCCCGTAGATAGAATACTACTGGCAACATTGATGACCATACGGTCAATTTTTTGAACGTATAGATTTCTTTTTGAGGTAACGACTACTTCATCCAGTTCAAGTCCTTCTGAACGTAGAATAGGGGGTAGCAATGTTTTTGAAGTCCCTTCGAAGTCTATTCTTTCTGTAAAAATGGTCTCAAACCCTACCATGCTTACCGTTAGCAAATAAGTGTTTTTGGTTACGTTTTCCAGTAAAAACCGTCCATTTTCCTCTGTAATGGTTCCTTTTACAAAAGAGGAATCTGTAGCCTTTAACAGTAATACGTTAGCAAAAGCGAGATCGCCTCCAGTTTCATCTTGTATCCTGCCTTCTAATACTCCCTGGCCATAAGAGAACTGTACTATAAAAGCAATTATAATCGCAAGAGCCCACTTTTTCGAGAATGGACCAAGATTTTTAGAAACATACATTAGTTCCTGTTGTTATGAAGTATTGAATTCAAAATATTTGTCTGGGGCACAATAACCAATTTTAGAAGAGGGAGCAGTGTTGATTGTGTTCTTGTAAGGGGGGTCTTTAATAAGTCCTATTGTGGGGCTTACACTTTATAAGAAGGACAGAATGGTATAAAGTATATAGATATTCTTGAAATTAAAAAAATAACTGATTTGAAAAATCAGTATTATTATCAAATTTCATCAATGATACTTTCTCCTTAAAATCAACATCTCAATATTTTCTTTAGGCCGCAGATAGTTGACCGTTCTTATTTCCAAACTACAAGGAGCGGCCTCTTCTTCTAGGGATAAACGGAACTACCCATTTTTGACCATGGTGCAAAATTAACTAGGCAATAGCATTACCTATTGTGAACTATATTCCTTTTTTTAAACAGAGGAGGCCACAATAGATAATATTATTGATTTGTATATTGAAATGCGATCGGGTATGAAAAGCGCATTCCTTTGCATATTAACTTTAACTATTGGCGTTCAGCTGCCTTTATTTGGGGACTAAGACCGCTAAGGTCGTTTCTTACCTCCCATATCTCGACTTGGTCACCGTTCGTTGTTGCTTCTACATCGGCCAGAAAGCCAGGAAAACTTCCTGCTCCATGTACCTCTTCAAAGTTTTGTACAAACTTATCCTCTTGCGCCAGCCAGGAGGAGTTCTCGAAAAAATCGACCCAACCGAAATCCATGCCATCCATGCCGTTAAATTCGTTTGAATAAACGCCATATATCTGATCGGGCATTTTTTCCTTATACACCTTCACTACCTTTTTTAGAACTTTCTCCATAAAATCCTGTTCTTTAAAGCGCTTAACATCAATCATGAAAACGGATAGTTTTTTAATTTCAAAATCCTTAGAAAAGTTGGATAGCTCCGGATGCATTTTCATATAATTTACGCGTACTTCCGGTGTAAGGTATTTGGAAATGTTGTTGTTGTTATCATCGGAATGATCTTTTCCCGCCGGTCTTGCATCTATGGCACTCCAGGTAAAAGGCCCCATATTCAGCATGTACTTTCCGGCATTC
>CAJQMW010000419.1 GCA_905479535.1 uncultured Maribacter sp.
GGCACCTGACTTTCCAACAGGTGGTATTATTTATGGGTATGATGGAGTAAAGGAGGCTTTTTATACGGGCAGGGGTAGGATTATGATGCGTGCCAAAGCGACTTTTGAGGAAGTCCAAGGCAGGGAGTGCATTATTGTTACCGAAATCCCGTATCAGGTCAACAAGGCCGATATGATTAAGAAAACGGCCGATTTGGTGAACGAAAAGAAAATCGAGGGCATCTCTACCATACGTGACGAATCTGACCGTAATGGAATGCGTATCGTTTACATTCTTAAACGCGACGCGATTCCTAATATCGTTCTGAACACTCTTTATAAATATACCGCCTTGCAGACCTCCTTTAGCGTCAACAATATTGCATTGGTAAAAGGAAGGCCGCAGCTCTTGAACGTTAAGGAGATGATCCATCATTTTGTGGAGCATCGTCATGAAGTGGTAGTGCGGCGGACTAAATATGAATTGAAGAAAGCCGAAGACCGTGCACATATCTTGGAAGGACTTATAATAGCCTCGGATAATATTGACGAGGTAATCGCAATCATTAGAGCATCCTCGAATGCGGACGAAGCGCGCGAAAACCTTATGGAACGCTTTAAACTTACCGAGATACAGGCGAAGGCCATTGTGGAAATGCGCTTAAGGCAACTTACTGGTCTTGAACAAGATAAGTTAAGGTCGGAGTATGACGAAATTATCAAGACCATTGCGGATCTCAAGGACATTCTCGAAAAGAAGGATCGTAGAATGGAAATCATTAAAGACGAGCTTCTTGAAGTTAAGGAGAAATATGGAGATGAGCGTCGTTCGGAAATAAATTTTGCCGGAGGTGATTTGAGCATGGAGGATATGATTCCAAACGAACAAGTCGTGATTACCATTTCCCGTGCCGGTTATATTAAAAGGACACCATTATCGGAATACAAGACCCAGAACAGGGGAGGTGTAGGCCAAAAGGCTTCCTCTACCCGAAACGAGGATTTCTTGGAATATTTATTTGTGGGTACCAACCACCAATATATGTTATTCTTTACCCAAAAAGGAAAATGTTTCTGGATGCGTGTTTTTGAAATACCAGAGGGTAGTAGAACTTCTAAAGGAAGAGCCATTCAGAATTTGATAAATATTGAGCAAGATGATATGGTTAAAGCCTTCATCTGTACACAGGATCTAAAGGACGAAGAATATGTGAACAGCCATTACGTAATAATGGCCACCAAAAAGGGTACTGTTAAAAAAACATCCTTGGAACAATATTCTAGACCACGGCAAAACGGAATCAACGCCATTACCATAAAGGATGGCGATGAGTTATTAGAAGCTAAATTAACCACGGGCACAAATCAGATTTTCTTAGGATTGAAGTCAGGAAAGGCCATTCGTTTTGAGGAAAGTAAGACAAGGCCTATGGGTAGAAATGCATCCGGTGTTCGCGGTATTCGATTGGCAGATGACAATGATGAGGTCATAGGCATGGTATCCGTCCATAATTTTGAGGACGAGTTACTAGTTGTATCAGAAAACGGTTATGGTAAACGTTCCAGTATTGAAGATTACAGAATTACCAATAGGGGAGGAAAAGGCGTGAAGACCATCAGCGTTACGGAAAAAACGGGTGGTTTGGTTGCCATTAAAAACGTAACAGACTCGGATGACCTTATGATTATCAATAAATCCGGAATCGCCATACGAATGAGTGTGGAGGACCTAAGGGTAATGGGCAGGGCAACGCAAGGTGTAAAGCTCATCAATATTAAAGGAGATGATTCCATTGCTGCCGTTGCAAAAGTTATGAAAGATGAGGATGACCTGGATGAGGCCAATATCATGGACATTGAGGTGAAACCGGAAGAAGATGGCACGGGAATTGATACGGATGATACCGAAGAAACGGAATCTTAAATTTTTAAACACTAATACTAAATATCTTTAAAATGAAAACTAAAATTTTAATACTTGCGGCACTTTCCTTTACTATGGTAGGTTTCGCCCAGAAAAACGAAATTAAAGATGCGGAAAAGGCCCTTAAGGGAGGAGATACCGCTGCAGCAAAAGCGGCTCTTGAAGCTGCTTCTGGTTCCATTGCCGGCGCAGATGAAAAACTACAGGCCCAATACTATTTCAATAGGGGTAAAGTATATGCAGATATGGCCAAAAAGGGTGATGATAGTGCTTTTGGGGAGGCCGTTGATTCTTTCAAAAAAGTTTTGTCCGTAGAAGAGGCCTCAGGAAAATCTAAATATTCAGATGAAACGAATCAATACATTGCATCCTTAACGGCAGATCTGGTTAACGCTGCGGTAACCGATAATAGTAACAAGAAATTTAAGGAAGCTGCGGAGAAATTGTACATGAGCTACAAGATAAGTCCCAAGGACACTACTTATTTGTATTACGCTGCCAGTAGTGCCGTAAATGGTGGACATTATGAAGAGGCCATTAAATATTACAACGAACTACAGGAAATAGGATATGACGGCAGTGGTGTTGTATATAAAGCAACTAATGTGGAATCCGGAGAAGTAGAAGAAATGGACAAAGTACAGAGAGACCTAATGGTAAAGTCAGGGACTTACAAAGACCCATTAGATGAAAAAACTCCATCTAAGAAAGCCGAAATCGTTAAAAATATTGCTCTGATATATACCCAATTGGGACAAGATGATAAAGCATTGGATGCATATAAAGCGGCAAGAGAAAACGACCCTACGGATGTAAATCTTATTTTGAACGAAGCCAACCTCTACTTTAAATTAGGCGATAAGGAAAAATTTAAATCACTAATGGCAGAGGCTATCGCTGTTGCTCCCGACAATCCAGATTTACACTATAACGTTGGTGTTATCAATATGGAACAAGGTAATTTTGAAGAGGCCAGAATGTCTTATAATAAAGCCCTCGAAATTAATCCTGGCTATACTAACGCTTATTTGAACCTTTCAACAACATACGTTAATGAAGGAAACGGATTAATAGATGAAATGAATTCATTAGGTAATTCCCGTGCAGACATAGCCAAGTACGAAGAGTTAAAGACCAAGAAGGATGACCTATTCTTAGAGGGTGCGGGTATATTGGAAAATGCCCTGAAAACAAATCCGGATAACCAATCGGTTTTGACGCAGTTGAAAAACATATATGGTGCTATGGGAGATAATGAAAATTTCATGAGAGTAAAGAAGTTGCTTGGAGAATAGATTACCAAATTTTTAAAAAAGAAGAGGCTCTTTAAAAGGGCCTTTTTTATACAATCTTTTTTATTACACGTAGTTGATGCGTGTAATTTCTAAGGTCGTTATTGAAAATTCCTGTATGGTCCAAACGGTCTATCCTCACCCTTCCGTTAACGTGTATGATGTAATTATTTTCCATAATAATCCCTACATGGTCTATGGCTCCAAGCGCATTATCAAAAAAGGCCAGATCCCCGGGCTCACTTTCTTCCACAAAGCTCAGGGCTATACCTTGTGCTGCTTGCCTCTCTGCTGTGCGCTGTAAGTTATAGCCATTAATTTTATGGACCATTTGGGTAAAACCGGCGGCATCAATTCCAAAGGGAGACCTACCTCCCCGCAGCTCAGGGGAGTTCAAATAGAGTGAAGCTATCTTTATTAAATTTCCTTTGTCTTGTTTGGATTTTATGCTGCTACCCTCAAACTTGGTAGGTAGGCATTTTGATTTTATAATTGAAGATCCTAAAAGGATAGGGACTAGCACGCCAGTACTACCCTCAACATAGGATATTAAATCCGTGCAATGAGAATTATCCTTTGAATTATGTATTTCTTCATATTCTTCTTTTGGAATAAAATCCATTTGTCCGTTAAGTATCCAGCCTTCCAGTTTATCGTGAGCCATTCTTATTTTGGACCAAGACTTGCGTGATTCAAGAATTTTAAAGAGTTCCCCGAATAACAACTGGGAGGTCATCTCAGCAGCTAATTCTGGAGCATTTCGGACAGGAATAACACTAAGAGGACAGATACCGTATTGCATGAATCAGTTTTCCGTCAAATTAGGTCCTTTCCAAAATGAGTGCAGAGGCACCTCCACCGCCATTACAGATCGCTGCCGCACCAATATTAGCATTGTTCTGTTCTAAAACGTGGATTAAAGTGACCAATATTCGTGCTCCGGAACATCCTAGGGGATGCCCGAGTGAAACGGCACCGCCGTTAACATTTACTTTATCGTCATTAAGACCCAATAATTTCATATTT
>CAJQMW010000420.1 GCA_905479535.1 uncultured Maribacter sp.
AAGCTAAAAAAATCCAGTACTAAGCCTTAAATTTTCAGGACTTAATAGGAAGAAAACTCGTCGAATTGTATTATTCGTACCCCATCTAAAAATCCTTTCAACATTTATTCAGGCGTTCAACCAAACCTTGGGCTTAATCTATTAAAATATATGTTTAATTGCTGATTTCATAAATAAGTGTCTATATTTTATTTGATAATGTTTAGGGTTGTGATTCCTCATCATTTTTTCCTTTAAAAGGAACGAATGATTCTCTAATAAATAGTGTACCCTAAAACCTTAAATAAAAAATTTCTTGAAATCTAAAGGAGGCAAGCCATAGGGGTATTTCGCCGGTTTCATTTTGGCCTTGGGGCCAAAAACCGTCCCGCACGTGCGGGATTATATTTTGCCTCACCCAGCCCCGACCATTCGGGGGCGAAAATGCCAGTTCCGAACTTGTGCATTCCTCTCGCTACGCTCGTCGGATGCAAGAGGAGAGGTGAAACGAGGCAAAGCCGTCGGGGAATTTATAGATTAAGGAAACTACTTAAGAGACCACATTTTGGATACTCTCAGAAAATATAATGGATATTGAATAAATAGGTCCATAAAAACGGCGATTTTATGAGACCAACCTTTTCATATATAATTACTACGAAAATCTAGATTACAACATACCTCCTCTGTTAAAGTAGTCCTAGTTCATTATTTGAATATTGCAATCGAACCCCATTTATCGACGGTTCAGCTCAAAGTCATTTTGTAAACGATTGGATGAGCCCATCTTTGGGACATCACGTAACATTTACAAAACTTCAAAATGACACCAACAGATATCTTTTCGCTTGTAAATTTTATCGTAATGCCCATGTGGATTTTAATGATTTTCCTGCCTAAATGGAAAATCACAAGGTTCTTGATCAATTTCAAGATTATTCCAATAGTGCTATCGCCCATTTATGTTTTCTATATCATTCAATCCATACGGGACGGTGGGCTAATGGATTTTGGCAGTCTATCATCCGTAATGGAATTGTTCACGGAAGAAAATGCGGTCTTGGCAGGATGGGTTCATTATCTCGTCTTTGATCTTCTAGTGGGCATGTGGATGCTTGATAAGAGTAGAACATTAGGTATTCATCAAGTAGTGATGGCTCCTTGCCTTTTCCTAACCTTTATGTTTGGTCCGTTGGGCTTCTTAATCTTTATGATCGTCAAAACTCTCCGAAATAAAATATCATATAAAACTGCTCCAAAGCAAGATTAGTACAATTAAAAGAAAAAATATGGATTCTTATACAACGCCACTCATCAAAAATAGTCCGTCCTCAAATGATATATGGAAACCAAGAGCGACATTTCAAGGAACCATTTCAGGCCTATTGGCAAAAGTCAAAAAAGAAAGTCCGGTGCTGTTCTGGGTAGCTGCGCTAATAGCAATAACAGGATTTGGATGCCTACTGGGCCTCTTTATAGACGACAGAACGTTGATGGGAGTCAACGTATGGTTAAAACCTTTAAAATTTTCCATATCAATAACAATTTATTTGATCACCGTGGGATATCTGATCACCAAGTACCCCTATTCCAATAGAAAGAGGGGGTTAATAAACCATATTACCGCTTGGTCCCTCTTACTGGAATTTATAGTCATCGTATACCAAGGTTCTAGGGGCGTACAAAGTCATTACAATACTGCCACCCCTTTCGATAGCATCCTGTTCATGTTGATGGGTGTTTTTGTTGGAATAAACGTATTGACCATGGTCCTATTTATCATAGACACGGCCCGTCTAAAATTAAAGACTACCAAATCGGTACAATGGGCCATACTGCTTGGTTGGCTTATCGTTTTTTTCGGCAGTTGGGTAGGCGGGCAGATGATTTCCCAAGTTTCCCATAACGTTGGAATAATTGATGGGGGAGCAGGATTACCGCTGGTAAATTGGAGCACTATTGGGGGAGACCTGAGAATCGCACATTTTTTCGGTTTGCACGGTATACAGATAATTCCGTTATTCGCCCTATGGGTATCTAAAAAAAGTAGTTTTAGCAATAGAAATCAACTACTGGCCGTCACCGCTTTTGCACTGCTATTCGCCGCGCTAATAGGTTATGTATTCTATCAGGCGAAACAAGGTATACCTGTAATCGCCCTTTAATAGATAACAATGTTTTATAGTAAAAAGAAACGTATTGAATATTTAGGCTTCGATGACTTTTGGTTTAAAATAGTTGGTATCCTAGTCATAAGTCTTACTGCCTTCTACCTCCTTAGTAATCCGACACGGGAGCATCTTTTTATAGAGCTCGCCATTACTTACGGAGTATCATTGGGCTTTACTATCATTGATTGGTTCATTAATAGGGCGATTATGATTTTTTTGCGAAAAAAATATCCAGCGTTAAAAGATAGCGCACTACGGGTCTCCCTATTTTTTCTTGCTATAGTTAGCACGGTAATCGTGGTGGATTATATCGGTGTTTCTTTGTTATATCCCCTCACGAATGAGGACTACAATTTTCTCAATCGTTCGCAAGCGCTTCTTTCCATAATTCTGATCAGTATTATGACCATGGCCATCTACGAGGCCATTTACTATCACATAAGGCTTAAGGGAGCTATCCAAGAAGAAGAACAATCAAAACAAGCTATTGTACAGGCGCAACTCGACGCGTTGCGGAACCAGGCACAACCGCACTTTTTCTTTAACACCCTAAATACGCTACGCGATATCATAGACCAGAACTCAAAGGAAGACGCAAAGGAATTTGTGGACAAGCTATCGGATATGTACCGATTTTTATTGGAATCGGGTAATACTGATCTGATTTCGCTTCGTGATGAACTAAAGTTCGCCAAAGCATATATCCACATTCAATCAGAACGGTTTGGAAACAACCTCAAATTGAAATGGAACATCCCGGAAGCTTCACTAGACGCACTTATCGTGCCTATGGGCCTACAGCTTTTATTGGAAAATGCGATAAAACACAATGTGGTTTCCAAAGCGAAACCGTTGTTGATATCCATAACGGCAGCAGCTGACAAATTGCGTGTCGAGAATAAGATTCAGTTAAAATCCACGCAATTGCCTTCTACGAAACTTGGGCTAAAGAATATCGAAAAAAGGTATGCTTTGATTTTTAATAAATCCGTTGAAATAGTAAATGACGGAGATCGATTTATGGTTTCAGTTCCACTATTAGAAGCATCAGAACAAAAGAAGAGCTATGGAAATACTGATAATTGAAGACGAGACCCGGGCTGCGAGTCAATTGCAGCGAATGTTAAAAGCTTGTAATTTCGAATATACCTTGTTGGGAGTAATCGACACGGTTGAAGATACTGTGCAATGGTTTCAAGAAAACAATGCACCGGACTTGGTGTTTATGGACATCCAATTAGCGGACGGATTGAGTTTTGAGGTTTTTCAAAAAATAGAGATAGAAGCTCCGATTATATTTACAACGGCTTTCGATCAATACGCCATTCAAGCATTTAAAGTGAACAGTGTGGATTATCTTTTAAAGCCCATACAACAGGATGATCTGAAAAAAGCCTTGGATAAATTCAATAAGTCCAATAAACCGACCGCCATCGATCCATCCATTTTAAAGCAATTGCTTGGCAGTATGCAGCCACGCACTAATAGGGAAGGCCTGTTGGTCAAAGAGGGAAGTGGTTTTGTGCAAATTAAAATTTCAGAGTTGTTGTATTGCTATTCTGAGGATAGTATCACATTCGGTATAACTTCAAAGAAGCGCTTCATTATAGACGAAACATTGGATGAATTATTTGATTCATTGGATCAGAACAAATTCTTTAAAATCAATCGTGGACAAATCGTAGCCAAAACTTCCATTCAGAAAATAGAGCCTTATTTTAACCATCGGGTCAAACTTTCCATAACAAATTCGCGCGATCAAGAATTTATCGTCAGTAGACCAAAGACCGGCGATTTCAAGAAATGGATGAATACATAGAGTGGTTGATTACAGTTCAGCTACCCTAAACGACACTCCGGCAAAAAGGACTATTCATAGAGCAGGTTAAAACGGATATTGCTACAGTGTTTTGTTAAGCCTGTTGTGTCGGTTAAGACGCCGTTATTTTTTGCCAGGACAAGGCGAAAAATTGTTGCATAGCCGTAGCTACGGAACCATTTTTTAACGCAGTACTGGTAAAAAAGAACTAGGCTTGGGCCGGCTAAAACAGGCTTAACAAAACACTAGTATTAGTTTAACCATTAAAATAAATCGAAATGAAAAAATATATATTTATTGCCTTAGTTGGAATTTTATTTACTAGCTGTAGCACCACAAATGAAAAGGAAACTCGAAACTTAGAAAGATTTGATACCGTAAATCTTGTAGGTAATGTGGAGCTTCATTTAGAAAGAAATTCTGAACATTCGATGGAAGTCATGGCAAATAATGCGGTTGATTTAGCAGATCTAATTACGGAAGTTCGCGATGGCGAGCTATATGTATATCATGAAAAAGATTGTGATTATTGCGAAACACCTAAATATAGTATTTACCTGAATCATAAAGGGATTTCAGATTTAAGCCTAACTGGAGTAATAAAACTCAACTCGGATGATGGAATTAGTCAAAGAGATTTAGTCATAAGTGGGGATGGGATTTTAAACGGTAATCTAGAAGTTTCTGTTACTAACCTCAACGTTGATTTGAAAGGGATAACTAATATTAATATTTCTGGTCATGCGGATACTTCCAACTTAAAAGTTACCGGTATTGGAATGATTAATGCTGGGCGTTTAAAAACTAAAAGCGGTCAAAACGTTTCAGAAGGTATTGCCCTCATCAATAAATAGAAATGATTTTGTTTACATAGGAAGGCAACAAAAGCGAAATTGTATTTCTTCTTGCCCAAGAACTTCAGTTATTATGAACCCTGTCTAAATCCATAGATAGGGTTTTCTATTATAAATTATCGTGCCATTTTTCCCGTGATGCCAACGATTCAAAACAGAAAAAACCCTCTGTGAGCCCATTAAATACAACCTACTTCAAGGAATCACATAAATAAGTATCGGATGGTTTGCAGTTCAACCATCCTTAACGATACTCTGGCAAAAATGCCTATTCAGTGATGTAGGTTAAACGGATATTGCACCAATAATCATTTAAAAGCATATATCATGATGTCACAGAAATTTACCTTAAGCTTAATAGCCCTTATTTCAGGATACATTCTCTTTGGCCAAAACTCTGCCAATGAATTTCCGGTTTCAATTGTAAATGAATCCTCGATTCATAAGAATGTACAACAACAAACAAATGCGATTTTTGATAGTCTTGTAAAAATCCGTCGAGATTTTCATATACATCCAGAGGTTTCAGGGAAAGAAAAAAGAACTTCAGAAAAGATTGCTGAATATTTATTAGCCTTAGGTCTAGAGGTTGTAACAGGTGTAGGGGGCTATGGTGTTGTCGGCATCTTAGATACGGGTAAACCAGGGAAACGAATTGCGTGGAGAGCCGATATTGATGCGATTGCCTCAGATATCCCGGATGTAGTAGATTTTTCATCAGAAAATAAAGGTGTACGACATATTTGCGGTCATGACCTGCATGCTACCATAGGAATGGGAATTGCGAATGTACTTGCCAGCCAAAAAGAAAATATAGAAGGCACAATTTATTTTATTTTCCAACCTGCGGAGGAATATGCTAAGGGCGCTCAATTGATGATAGCGGATGGATTATTTGATCTTATCGAACCGGACGAAATTTATGCACTACACATATCTCCATACCCAGTTGGCACAATAGCCACAAAATCGGCAAATGTATTTCCTCATATTACTATTATTGAATTAGAATATAGAACTTCCGATAACCAAGATTCTCTGATCGATTTCACAAAAGAGTTAATGAGCAGTGCCCAAACCCATGGACCAAACACTAAATTTTGGAATTTTAATAATGTTTTTAGCCCAGAAATAGGAGTAACTAATCCTAATACCATCTATAAGGATTTTATTGCCCTTATGAGTGATTTTGATATTAAAAAATCCGACGATGCTTTGAAAATAAGGGTAGCCGTTGACGCTAGCGATATCGAAAAATTAAATGCTTATTTAACATTGATTGAAACTAAAATAAAAACTTCCGAGTACTCTAAAGAGTTACTATCCA
>CAJQMW010000421.1 GCA_905479535.1 uncultured Maribacter sp.
CCTATGACTAAGAAGAATACGGCCAATACACCCGTCATAATATAGCCAACATTAAACTCCTGAAGTGATTCCTTTAAAGAAGGCTTCTGTTTTTCACCTTTCCATTTCTCAATACTCCACAGACTTACCCAACTAGAGGCCTCCACGGTAGTAGGCATCCAACCCATTAAGCTAATTAAGAACAGGATTCCGGCATCATTGAAAATAGGAGGGGGGCTAAAGTCGGAACCCATTGCTACCTGTCCCTTAGTAATGACCAAAACCGTGGTGATGATAAGTGCAATGAATAGAATGGCTATTACAAGTTTCAGGGAGTTCTCTAGAAATTTATACCGGCCGATGATAAGCAATAAACTGATAAATGCGAACAAGCCAAATGCTGTCATGGCAATGGAAATAGACTCAATTTTAAACAAGTTGATAAAAAGCCCGGCGGTAACGGTATATAAGGCCGCTAGGATTGTAAATGTGGTTATCAACGTAATTGCCGCATAGAACCATAGGTAGGCCTTCCCTCGGTTTAGGTAGCCTTCGATTAAGGTTTTTTCTGTAACGTTCGTGTATCTTACCCCAAACTCAAAAAATGGATATTTGAATACGTTTGCCAAGATAATAGGGATAATCATTATCCATCCGAATTGCGCTCCGGCTTTTGTTGAAAGTACCAAATGAGATGTTCCAATGGCCATACTGGCAAAAAGTAATCCGGGACCTAGATTTTTGAATAGTGCTTTTAGGGTCGACATTTGGTTAATCAAATAATATAGGTTTGAAAATAATCATTCTATGAAGATTTTATCACCATAAAATTTTGGTTGCGTTTTTAGTGCCAAGTCCAAAAATACTTTGACACGGGCAAAATATTCCCGAAACTGCACTTTGAAACCGGATTCCAGTGAAACATCCGTAGCATTAAATCCAATAGCTGTTAAACCTTTTTTCTCGGCTATATAGATGGCACGTTCGTTATGGAACTTTTGGGATATGACAGTGGCACTGTCCAAACCAAAAACCTCTTTTGCCCGTACCATGGAATCTAACGTACGAAAGCCCGCATAATCCAGAAAAATACGATTTTCGGGTATCCCAGCGGATACCAAGTCTTTTTTCATGGTCGTAGGCTCATTGTAATAAATAGTGCCATTGTCACCACTCACAAGGACATAATCAATTTTGTTCGCCTCAAAAAGTTTTACCGCTGCTATGATTCTGTTTCCGTAATAAGCGTTAGGATGTCCATCTCTTAATCTTTTTGAAGTGCCCAAAACAATTCCAACCTTATTTTTTGGGATTTCATCTACTGAACTGAAGGTTTTTCCTTCCGCATAGGAATTAATTGTGTAGTTGGAGATGAAGAGTGTTAAGTAAGGGATACTTAGAATTAGAAGAATCAGTCTAGCTATTTTTCTGCTCATATAAACCCTTATTGTTGGTTAAAGGTAGGCAAATCAAGCAATTTAAACCGAGGTTTATTTGAAACCTCCTATGCAGCTTCCCTTGAGGGATTTCAGTTCATTTTAAAATTATAGTTATGTCATAAATAATTTTAATTCTTTCAACTTATTATAGCATTAGTCCCCAAACACTTGCATAAATGCAGCTTATTGGAAATTAATGTTACGTATCAACAACGAAATCGTTTAAGTACTTTTTAGAAATGCCTTAAATTTGAGAGAGTCGCCCCTTTTAAAACAGGAAATATGAAAAATATACCTATTTACAAACCCGAACATAAGGTTAGAATGGTCACGGCCGCTTCCCTTTTTGATGGTCATGATGCCTCCATCAATATTATGAGGCGCATTATACAGGCGACTGGGGTCGAGGTCATTCACTTGGGCCATGACCGAAGTGTTGATGAGGTAGTAAATACAGCCATTCAAGAAGATGTGAACGCTATTTGTATCACTTCTTACCAAGGAGGTCACAATGAGTATTTTAAGTATATGTACGATTTACTGGAAGAAAGGGGAATGGAACACATCAAAATCTTTGGTGGTGGTGGAGGGGTAATTTTACCCGAAGAAATTAAGGAGCTGATGGCCTATGGCATCACCCGTTTGTATTCACCAGACGATGGGAGGGAAATGGGACTCCAGGGAATGATCAATGATTTGGTAAAGCAATCTGATTTTCCAATAGGCGATGTACTTTTTGATACGATTGAAAACATATCTATCAAAAACACTAAGTCTATTGCTAGACTTATTTCCGCTGCGGAGAATTTTCCGGATAACGCCACAAAACAATTGGATAAGGTACATGACCTTGCCAAAAAATCGAAGACCCCAGTTTTGGGAATTACAGGTACAGGGGGTTCGGGTAAATCATCCTTAGTGGATGAATTGGTACGTCGATTTTTGAGGGATTTTCCAGAAAAGACCATAGGAATAGTTTCCGTAGACCCCTCAAAACGAAAGACCGGTGGCGCATTGTTGGGTGACAGAATACGCATGAATGCCATTAACGACCCCAGAGTATACATGAGGAGCTTGGCGACAAGGCAATCTAATTTGGCCTTATCCAAACACGTGAACAAGGCCGTGGAGATATTAAAAGCGGCTCGGTTGGACTTGATAATCCTGGAAACTTCTGGCATAGGGCAATCGGATACCGAGATATTGGAGCATAGTGATGTTTCGTTATATGTAATGACGCCGGAGTTTGGCGCGGCCACCCAATTGGAAAAGATAGACATGCTGGACTTTGCAGATCTGGTAGCCATCAACAAATTTGACAAGAGAGGAGCGCTTGATGCAGTTAGGGACGTAAAGAAACAATACATGCGCAATCATGGGCTTTGGGATACCTCTCAAGAAGAGCTCCCGGTTTTTGGCACTATTGCGTCACAATTCAATGATCCGGGAATGAATAGGCTGTATAAGGCCATCATGAGTACAATAGTCCTCAAAACAAAGGCCGAACTCAATGCTACTTTTGAGCTTTCCGAGGAAATGAGCGAAAAGATATATGTGATACCTCCCGCTAGAACGCGTTACCTCTCCGAAATAGCCGAGAACAATCGTGCATACGACAAAAAGGTAGATTCTCAGGTTAGCGTTGCCCAAAAGCTCTACGGGATCTTCAAAACCCTGGAATCC
>CAJQMW010000422.1 GCA_905479535.1 uncultured Maribacter sp.
AAATTCCGCTTCCAGTCTTGGCGGATATATTACCAACGGTACCTTTGAACTACCTTGGCGTGAAGCGATTGGGTTGATGGTAGCGGTCTTCGTAGGGGGGCAGTTGGGCATTCGTATTAGCCTAAGCAAGTTTACCGGAAAAAGTATTAAAATAGTTACTGCGGTATTGGTGTTGTTTGTAGGGGTACGGGTTCTTTTGGTCAATGGTCTACAGTTTCAATTCTGAGAAATAGTCTTTTCTCTTTTTCTGGAGCGTATGAACCGATAAAAATATTGGAAGTTACCATTGTACCAAATCGCAAAGATAAAGGCGATATAGATTAACCAATCGGGCATCAAAAGTGCAATAGCATAATAGGTCTTCAAAACCAAAAAGGTTAAGGCTACTCCCGCAATGGTCAAAGCGATAAGTGTTCGCTTATCCTTTCGATTCAGTAGAATCATAGTGATGATTAAAAACCCCATTACAGGTTTTGTATGCAACAGTACGGGAACCAAGGTCGCGTATTCTATATCGAAAAAGAGTACCATGGCGCTCATGTAGGCGGTCATACAAAGTGGACACTTAGGAATAAGAATCAATAAAACAGTAGAAAGAAAAGACATGGAACCATTAGCAGCCTCCACTTTTTTTGGAGAGTGCACCTTGGTTTTACAACAACCTGTCTTTGTGATTTCCATAGCAAGAAATTACCATTTCCTTCGGTAAGGTACAAAAGGATACACCTCGTTCGCAAAAAATTGGTTTTTATTTTGAGGTAATATCAAGAATCCATCGGTTTTAACGAGATTGGCGAAATCACCCGAACCATTTCCAGCAATGGGGTCCGCAACTAGGGTGCCATCGGCATGACTTTCCACAGCTGCTTCCAAGAAATACACCAAATCAGGAGTGAATTGCACATCTTTTTTCAGCGCCACATATAAGGTCTCGGGTTCGACGTTCAAAGATTTTTTTAGCCAATACTGTAAGTACATATATACACAAACAAAAGAGGAAACAGGGTTTCCTGGCAGGGCGAATATTTTATTGTTGTTCGCACTGGTGCCGAACCAGAATGGCTTTCCCGGACGTTGCTGAATTTTGTGAAAGTGTTTTTCTACTTTCAATTCTTCCAAGACGTCGGGCAAGTAGTCAAACTTTCCTTTAGAGACGCCACCTGTAAAAACCAGTAGTTCGTAATCTTTTAAAAGCTGGGAAATAATAGCAAGCATTTTTTCCTTATCATCGGGCAGATGTTCCAAGTCTGCTTCCAACCCCCATTCATTCAACGAATTTTTTATTCCGTAGATATTTGAACGGCGGATTTGATGTAACAGGGGCTTTTCGGAAACCGGAACAAGTTCGTCCCCTGTTGAAATAATGACCGCTTTTGGCAATTGAACAACTTTCAATTCAGCTTTTCCAACGGCCGCGGCAATATTGATTTCCGCACTGGATAGTTGTTTGCCCTTTGTTACAATGCACGTTCCTCTTGCAATATCCATCCCCTTGAAATGCACATTTTGTTTGTGGTTCAGGGAATTCAACTGTATGGTGGCTATGGCATTTTCAATCTGCAAATCTTCATAACGGATAACGGTATCCACTCCGTTGGGCATAATGGCTCCCGTCATTACTTCAATGCAGTTTTGTGGATTTTCTAAAGTCTTTTGTGGAGTACCGGCCGGAGCTACGGCTTCAATTTTGAAATTACGTTGTCCTTTTTCAAAGGTCGAGAAATTAATGGCAATGCCATCCATCGTAACGCGGTCGAAAGGAGGGAAGTCGCGATCTGCCGATAAGTCTTCTGCCAAATAGGTGCCAACACATCTTTCTAATGGTTTGGAAACTATGGGGAAATCACTCTTGTGTTCCGCTAAAATGGAAAGGGCCTTATCATATGGAATAAAAGTGTTGTCCATGTTATCCCCCTATAACACTCATACTATCCATCACGTTAGAGATTTTATTGTGTGTTTTTTCAGCAGCGAATCCGTCTTTGGGTTTTAGCTTTATGAGTTGTTGGAATTTTAAGCCTAATTCCTCATCGGAAACTCCCGAACGCATATAATCCCTGATATTGAAGACGCCACCGTCATAGAGACAAGTCTTGATTTCGCCTTTTGATGAAATGCGAAGTCGATTGCAAGTATTGCAGAAGGTTCTGGAAAAGGCTGCGATCACACCAATGTTGCCCTTGTATTCCTGTACTTTATACAGTGTTGCCGTATCGCCATGTTTACCTGGTATTTCGTTGAGGTTGGGATACGCATCCCGCAAATCGTGAAGAATACTTTTCGCGCGGTACATCTTGGTATTCTCTTTATAGCCACCGTTAAAAGGCATTTCTTCTATAAAACGGACATCCACCTGATGGTCTTTTGCCAGTTCCGCCAAAGGAATGATATCTTGGGTATTGATTCCGTGCATGATAACTGCGTTGAGTTTGACCTTGAAACCGTTCTCCACCAACATATGAAAGGTCTCCATGACCTTTTCATAATCGTCCCTACGGGTAATTTTATGAAAACGCTCGCGGTCCAACGAATCGATGCTGAGGTTAATTTGGGTAATGCCCAGTTCTTTCAATTTCGGAACATGTCTTTGCAGTAACGTGCCGTTCGAGGTTATATGAATGGACTTATAATCCTTTAATCCGGCCGTATTTTCCAATAATTTCATAAAATCTTTCCGCAAGAAAGGCTCGCCACCGGTAAACCTCACTTTCTGAAAACCGAGATTTCCTAATACTTGTAGTAAGCGCGTAATCTCTTCATAGCTAAGCAAATGTGATTTAGGTTCATATGGTATGCCTTCAGCTGGCATGCAATAAAAGCACCTAAGATTGCAACGATCGGTAACCGCAATACGCACATAATCTATGGTTCTATTGAACGAATCCTTCATAGCAATACTCGAGATTAGAAGAATGAATATAGCCAATTTTCGATATATTAGGGGTGTTATTAAGAAAGAAATAGGAGGGATGAAGAAATGAAAGAAATAAAATCAATATTGCAGTTATACAATTCCTTCAAAAATTCTGATGAGAAATGCGCTATTGCGCAAGTGGTCCGAGTAGAGGAATCATCATACAGACGTGAAGGTGCGAGAATGCTCGTTTTTGAATCGGGAGTTTTCGAAGGCGGCATCAGTGGTGGATGCTTGGAGGGAGATGCTCTGCAACGTTCACAGATCGCTATTTTAAAACAACGGCCTTCGATCGTTACCTATGACACTTCAAAAGAACAAGAAATAGGTGTGGGACTGGGTTGCAATGGAATTATCGATGTGTTGATATCCCCTATTTCCGATGAGTCTCCGATGATGAAAATGTTGCAGAAGTGCGTATGGGAAAGAGGCGAACATATCATCGCCACCATCACTGCTTTGGAAGGAACTTGGGATGCCGTTTCGCTCGGAGAAAGTTTTTATTACGACGCAAATAGTTCCACTTTGGATAATTGTCCCGATGCCGATTTAAAGGAATTTATTCAAGATAAAATTTCAGAAGTACAGGAAAGGAAAAAGTCAAAAACCTACCATTATGAATCGGAGGGTGAAAAAGCCGGTATTTTCATTGAATTGATTCCTCCGCAGTTCCATTTGGCGATATATGGTGATAATTATGATGTGTACCCCATGCTCGAAATGGCCAAGGTGCTCGATTGGGACGTTAGCCTAACAGGAAACATTCAAAAACTGAAAAAGGAAAAACTACAATCCGTCAAGCACCTGTTTCCAAAAGATGGTGAAGCACGGCCGACCATTGATGAACGTACGGCCATCATTTTAATGGCCCATGACTACAAAACGGATTATGCCAATTTGAAGCAGTTGATAAAAACTCCTGCGCCTTATATTGCCTCTCTTGGTCCACGAAAACGTTTTGATAAAATGGTGGCCGAGTTCAAGGCAAACGGAATTGAATTTTCAGATACTGAACAACAACGTATTTTCGCACCCTGTGGACTGGAAATCGGTGCCAATACCCCTGAAGAGATTGCGACGAGTATTTTTAGCGAAATCCTTGGTGTTTTTTCCGGTAAGACTGGCGGGATGTTACGGGATAAGAGTGGCCCCATTCATGAGAGGACTTAGTCATCAACTTCCCGTCCTGGGAGGGGATTCAAAGGCAAGTTCTATTTTTTTGATGCTTTCCTTTATTTTGAAAAATCAAAGTCCTGCCAACTGCAACTGCCAGCCGATTACTTCGTTCATCTCCGCTCCCAAAGAATATTACTTTCCCGCTGCTTTAAAACTTCGGAACTAATAATTTCGATTGCCCTTTCAACATCATCAGAAGTAGTATGCTTTCCAATACTTAGTCGCAGCGAAGCATAAGCCAAACTCCGGTTCACACCCATTGCCAAAAGCACATGTGAAGGTTCCACGGAGGCCGAATTACAAGCGGACCCATTGGAAACTGCAATTTGTGGACTTAATGCGGTCAAGAGATTCGCTCCATCAACATAGGGGAAAGAAACATTTACCGTATTCGGTAAACGTTCAGGGGTACGGGAGTTTGAGACCGACAGTTCAATGTTCAACAGTCCGGCTTCGAGTTGATCTCTTAAAGATCGTATTCGTAGTGTATCTTCATCTAGATTTCTATAAGCCAATTCAACTGCTTTTGCCAACCCCACGATCAGCGGTGTATTGATCGTACCACCACGTTGCCTTTTTTGTTGCCCACCTCCTTGAATCAGGCTGGGTAGTTGATCATATTCTCCATTTCCTTTTATATAGGTAAGCCCTATTCCTTTTGGACCGTAAACCTTGTGCCCCGAAAAACAGGCGAAATCAACCAATTGTAAAACTTTGTCTAAATGGACTTTTCCCAAAGCCTGTGTGGTATCCGAAAAAAGAAGGCTTTGGTTTTTATGGGTCAGACTTGCGATTTCTTCCAAGGGTTGAAGGACTCCCGTTTCGTTGTTGGCGTACATGATAGAAACTAGAACGGTTTCAGATCGTAATCTCTCTTCGAATTCTTCGATTCTAATCAATCCATCAGAACCGACATCCAAATAGGTAACGTCAAAACCATCATCCTCTAAAAAGGCACAAGTATCCAAAACGGCTTTATGTTCCGCTTTGGTGGTTATGATATGATTTCCTTTGTTACGCTGTTTTCTGCAAACCCCTTTCAAAACCATATTAATGCTCTCGGTAGATCCAGAAGTATAAATTAAATCGCTGGGGGAAACTCCCAAAAGCTTCGAAATCTTGGTCGTGGCATCTTCCACTGCACTCTTTGCCAACCAACCATAGGGATGATGGCTGCTCGACGGATTCCCAAAGTGCTCTTGAAAATAGGGCAGCATAGCCTCTACAACTTGCTTGGTGCAAGGTGTAGTGGCGTTGTAGTCAAAATAAAGTTGGGAGTACATTGTCGGTATCGATTTGCCAAGGAGCTAAAGATAAGCAATATCCCAAAATCTCCATTTCTTCTTAGGAAGCTCACAATTAGATTTATCTATATAGCTATAAGCTATTAATTCTTTAATGACTGATTAATATCATTGTGATTTTGATGAATTTAAGTTACATTTATTGCTTATGTATTAAATTAATCCCTAAAACATTATGATTCCAGCTAATTTCAATTATCATAAGGCAACTTCATTGCAGGAAGCGATTGCCTTATCGCAAGAACTTGGTGAAGAAGCGAAATACATGTCAGGCGGCCATAGCTTGCTGCCAATGATGAAACTTCGGTTCGCCACTCCCGAGCATATTATCGATATCAGTAAAATTGAGGGTCTTTCCTATATTAAGGAAGAAGACAATATGCTTAAAATCGGTGCTTTGACCACCCAGAGCGAGATGGAGCATAACACCCTTATAAAAGAGAATTATCCTATTATGGGCGACGCCATCTGGTTGACGGCGGATCCTTCGGTTAGGAACTGCGGTACCATTGGGGGTAACATCGCCCACGGTGATGCTGCCAATGACCAACCTGCTTTGATGTTAGCCATGCGAGCAACGATTATTGCGGAAGGCGGGGAAG
>CAJQMW010000423.1 GCA_905479535.1 uncultured Maribacter sp.
AAAGTACATCTACATTGTTTTCTTCACATATCTGCTCCACGGTAGCCCATGGTAGGGCAGCCGGAAAAACTCCAAGCCCCTTATTTTGGGCTTCACCCTCTGCAATAATACTGATTGCTTCGAAACGGTTGTCTCGACTAAGTTCGTCAGAAAGTCCGGTTACTGCTGCCTTGGCCCCTTCCCTATCCAAATTTAATCCTTCAAGTGAGAGAATTTTATCGATTTGGTCTATTACTTTATTTCCTTCTGATGGTACACTCCTGTTTATAATTCCAATCTTGGTCACGTCCGATGCCAAATGAATATCGGCAGGCTCGGTAACGCTCATGGTTAGATTATTTGTTGAAGCACAGGAACCTAGTAATAATGCCAGTGTACAGAACCCGAAGTAAAAGATATTGGTCTTCATAATTGTTTGATTGTTTAAGTGGTCAATTATCAATAGCAAACCACCTGATACCTAACGAAGAATAGTTTTTTTTATTGTTTTTATCAGCTATGAAACCACTATTGAAAAACCTTCAATGGGGCATCTTAAAAAATAAGACCTCCCTGAAATCAATACTTTTTTCCGCACTTAGAAAATAGTATATTTACGATGCTTCGCTTCACAAGGAAGTAGCTTAGAATTTTAAAAACTGAATTCAATTAACACTGTTATAAAATGAAAAAAAAATTACTTCTTAGTCTGCTCTTACTAATATCTTTAATGGTTTCTTCACAAAGGATGGATAAGGATAAAATAGACATCATCGCGTCGGTAGAATCGCATAAAGAACCGCTTATTAAAATAAGCGACTCCATTTGGGCCTTGGCGGAAACTGCTTTTAACGAAACTGGTTCTTCTAAAATTCTTGCGGATTACGCTGAAAAGAACGGCCTTAAAGTTACCCGTGGCGTAGCCGACATTCCAACTGCATTTACGGCGACTTATGGTTCGGGGAAACCTGTGATAAGTATTTTAGGCGAATTTGACGCCCTTCCCGGTATTTCTCAAAAGGCGTCTCCCGTGAAGGAACCTTATGAAGAAGGAGCTGCGGGTCATGGATGTGGTCATAACATGTTCGGCACGGCCAGTCTTGGGGCCGCCATTGCGATTAAAGAGTTAATGGAAGCCGGTAAAATTAAGGGTACTGTCAAGTTTTTAGGAACTCCGGCCGAAGAAAAATATTTTGCCAAAGTTTGGATGGTCAAAGCTGGACTCTGGGATGATGTAGATGTAAACGTAAGCTGGCATCCATCAGCAGGTATAGAGGCAGATGTACAAAGTGGTCTTTCACTTATCGATTTCATTGTTGAGTTTTACGGTCAAACGGCGCATGCTTCTGCAGATCCGTGGAACGGACGTAGTGCATCTGATGCATTGGAACTGTACACTACGGGAATTAATTATTATCGGGAACATATTTTGCCCACTTCACGGATTCATTATCATATACAGGATGGTGGTCAAGTTGTGAACGTCGTTCCGGATTACGCCAAACTCTGGGTTCGCGTACGGGACCCAAAAAGGTCTAAAATGCTTCCCACCTATGAGCGTGTAAAGGAAATGGCGGAAGGGGCCGCTATTATGGCGAACGTGGATTATAAAATATCCTTGGTCTCCGGTATCTATGAAACGTTGGTGAATCGTTCCGGAGGAGAAATCATGCAAAAAAACTTAGAACTTCTAGGACCTATTTCTTACACGGCCGAGGAAACGGCCTTTGGCAAAGCCATACAGAAAGCTACCGGTAAACCTGAGGTTGGCATGGATAGTAAAATTTATCCCTTAAAGGAAACGGAGGAGAATCCAGGTGGTGGTTCTACGGATGTTGGAGATGTTAGCTGGAACGTCCCTAATATTAACTTAGGAGTTACGGTTGCACCTAAAGATACCCCATGGCACTCTTGGGCGGTGGTGGCCTGTGGCGGAATGTCCATTGGGCACAAGGGAATGGTATATGCCGCCAAAGCCATGGGAATGACCATGTTGGACCTTTTTGAGAATCCAAAATTGGTGGAAAAGGTAAAAGAGGAATACAAAACAAGAAAAGGCGATGAAGTGTACGAGCCCATGATCGATGGCCCAGCACCTATTAACGGAGATTAGATAATTAAAAAAAACTGCTATGTTCGGATTATTCAAAAAGAAATCAGAAAAAGAAAAATTAGAAGACGAATACAAAAAACTTATGAAAGAGGCGTTCGACCTTTCCAAAACGAACCGTTCGGCAAGTGATGGTAAATATGAAGAAGCCGATAAGATTCAAAAGCGAATAGCACAATTGGAACAATGAAAATAAATGAATAGGATAATAGAAATGCTCATCAGGTTTAGTGATATGAAAAACCTATCTCTGATAATGGCACTCTTATTAAGCTACGGGGTTTTTGGCCAATCCTTTGATTTTAAATATGACCACTACTCCTTTATTGTGAAGGATTTAGAAAAGACCGGGGCCTTTTATAAAGATATTTTAAGACTCGAGGAGGTTCCCCATCCATCTGCAACAAGTGGGTTCCGGTGGTTTAAAATAAATGGGAATTCGCAGCTACACCTCATTGGTAAGGATAGCGTAGCCATGGAACACAGTAAAAGTGTGCATTTGTGTTTGGCCACACAGAATTTGGATGGATTGATTGAATTCTTAATAGAAAAAGAAGTACCCTTCTCAGATTGGCCGGGAGCGGAAAACAGTGTTACATTACGAGCGGATGGAGTACGACAAATCTATATCCAAGACCCAGAAAACAATTGGATAGAAATTAACACCGCGGCACATTAAGAAGTTGGCTCCTTTCTACTACTATTATATTAAGATAGTAATGAGCATTAAAAAATATTGTAGTAAATCAAATTAAATTTTTAGTGAATCACTTAAACTTGATTTTTGAACTTGAACTTGAACTTGAAAAGTAATGAGCAATCCTATAAAAAATATATTTCAGCTGGGTTTTCCCTGGCAGACCCAAGACCCCTTTTTATTTTGTGTTTACCATCTAGATCGTTATCCAAAAGGAAATGGGGAACTTGGTCCCGATGCGGACCTAAGCGATAGAAACTTAGGGAATGATTTTGTAATCAAGGATGGGTGGCGCATGTACCACGGCCATACCGTTCCGGGCTTCCCATCACATCCACATCGTGGATTTGAGACCGTTACCATTGTAAATAAAGGTTTCTGTGACCATTCGGATTCCTTGGGAGCTGCAGGGCGCTTTGGTGAGGGGGATGTTCAATGGATGACCGCGGGACGCGGCGTGCAGCATTCCGAAATGTTTCCACTTTTAAATACGGATAAGGAAAACACTTTAGAGCTTTTTCAAATATGGTTGAATCTTCCTAAGTCCGGTAAATTCGTGGACCCACACTTTAAAATGTTATGGCACGAAGATATTCCCATTATAAAAACCGAAACTGCAACCGTGAAGGTAATCACAGGAAATTATAAGGATACCGAAGGTCCATCCCCCGCCCCTGATTCTTGGGCGGCAAAAGCAAAAAATGAAGTCGCCATATGGAACATCCATATTAATGAAAACAGTTCCTATACCCTACCCAAGGCATCCGCAAACCTCAATCGGACGCTTTATTTTTATGAGGGGGTAAGAGTTTCTATAGACGGACAAGAAGTAACTCCAAATACTGGAATAGAATTGGATGCAACGAGCGATATTTCCATCCAAACAAGTGGAACTTCAGCTCATTTTTTAGTGCTACAAGGAAAGCCGATTAACGAACCGGTTGCCAAGTACGGCCCTTTTGTAATGAATACCGATGAAGAAATACAAAAGGCCATGGACGAATACCGAACGACACAATTTGGAGGTTGGCCATGGCCTTATCCAGATAATGTTCACGACGCGGACAAAGGTAGATTTGCAAAATACCCCGATGGAACCTTAGTTGAGAAGTAAATTGAAATAAGAAAATTAGGTGCTAGTTCCAAATTTCCTAAACTCACGTGTCATTTGGGATAGATATTTAAAATTTTCAGGGAAATTATCCTCATATTTTTGAAAATTAATCTAATTATAAGAATCCGTATTATAGAAATAAAACCCTGGTCAAAATATTTATAAAAAAACCAAATACAATGAAAAACCAATTATCTACGGCATTATGCGTTCTTTTTACATTAGCAGCACTTGCCCAAGAGAAACCTGATGTGAAAAAAGAAATACCAAAAGGTGAGGTATTTAGCGCTACACAGTCGGTCACTATTAACGGTAAAACAATAGCGCTTTCAACAGAAACGGGAACGGTACAATTGCGAGATGAAAATGATGAACCTATAGCCTTATTCGGATTTACGCATTACAAGAAATCGAATTCAAACGAAAAAAGGCCTATAGTTTTTGCCTTTAATGGTGGGCCCTTATCAGCTTCATTTTGGCTACACTTTGGGGTTTTGGGACCAAAACGAATAGATACCAATGACCCTTCGTATACTAGACCCGCTCCGTACAAAGTGGTAAATAACGAATTTTCTATACTTGACAAGGCAGATTTGGTTATGATAGATCCAGTGGGAGTTGGTTTCAGCAAACCCATAGGTGAGGCGGAATGGAAGGATTTTTGGGGCGTAGATCAGGATATTAGAAGTATCGGTCTTTTTATTGAGCAATTTTTAATCAAAACTGGAAAAATGAATGCCCCTAAGTATTTGCTAGGTGAAAGTTATGGCACCTTCAGAAATGCAGGATTGGTGAAGTATCTTCAGGATAAAGGTATTGCTATGAATGGTGTCATCATGGTTTCTGCAGTTTTTGAGTTACAGCATTTACTATTTGGCCCAGGAGATGATATTTCATATTTAATACATTTCCCCTCCTATGCCGCTACGGCATGGTATCATAATATGGTGAAAAATAAAGGCGAAAGCTTGGAGTCTTTTTTAAGGGATGTAAGAATTTTTACCGAAAATGAATATGCGCCAGCTTTACTTAAAGGAGATCAATTATCTCCATCGGAAAAAGAAACTATCGCCCAAAAATTAGCTGATTTTTCTGGGGTAACTAAAGACTATTGGATTAAGGCCGATTTACGTGTGACCAACAGCGAATATTTTCAAGAATTACTTAGGGATAAAAAACTTACGGTTGGTCGACTAGATTCACGCTACACCGGTGTCAATGAAGACCCATTATCGCAATCCGCATTTACCGACCCACAAAGCGACGCTATTTCATCGCCGTACATATCCGCCTTTAAAAATTATTTGTATAATGACCTGAATGTGCGTAAAGATTTGAGCTATACGACTACTGCAGGATCAAGAAAAGGCTTTAAATGGGACTGGAATCATAATGGTAATGTTATTTGGAATGCGCAAGTAGCAGTTAGTACCTTACCGGATATGACTTCTGCCATGAAAAGAAATCCAGATTTGAAAATTCTAATTCTTAATGGGTATTATGATTTGGCAACAGTATTCTATGGGGTAGAGTATTCTATTAATCATATGGGCTTGGATGCTGAATTAAAGAAGAATATCATAATGAAGTATTACGAAGCCGGCCATATGATGTATACACATAAACCATCTATGCAAAAATTCAAAAAAGATGTAGATGAGTTTATTGATGAAACTTCAAATTAGTTCTAAAGCTCATAATATTGGAAACGATCCGTTTGCTTTCAGATTTTGGTCTTCTAATCCTCATTTGGATGGTGCAACTGCTCATCTATCCAAGCTTTGCCTTTTATAGTCAGAAAGACTTATTTATATGGCATGATAAATACACTAAAAGAATAGCAGCAATCGTAATTCCGTTAATGTTTGGCCAGCTAGTCGTAACTACAGCTCAATTTGTTTCCCGTCAAGGACTTTACGAAGTACTAAGTATAACTATGGTGTTGTCTCTTTGGATAGTAACTTTTACTCAATTTGTACCGCTACATCAAAATATTTCCAAAGGAGTTGAAGTAGCTGTTTCCGTTCAAAAACTTATCAGCAGAAACTGGATAAGAACCACTACATGGACTTTACTTTTCGCCTTAACCGCTTGGAACCATTTTACAACCGAACTATTTTAGCCCCTATCGCACGTAAGCGTTCATCAATGTTCTCGTAACCACGGTCTATCTGTTCAATATTGTGGATTGTAGACGTCCCTTTGGCGGAAAGTGCCGCTATTAGAAGCGAAACTCCCGCTCTAATGTCCGGGGAAGTCATGGTAGTCGCTTTTAGGGTAGACTTAAAATCGTGACCCATAACGGCCGCTCTGTGCGGATCGCAAAGAATTATTTTTGCACCCATGTCCAAAAGTTTGTCCACAAAGAATAGACGACTCTCGAACATTTTTTGATGAATGACCACTTCTCCCCTAGCCTGGGTGGAAATGACCAAAATAATACTCAGCAAATCTGGCGTGAGCCCTGGCCACGGCGCGTCGGCTATCGTGAGGATAGAACCGTCTATATAATTTTGTATCTCATAGCCACCTTTGTGTGCGGGAATATAGATATCGTCACCTTTTCGTTCCAGTGTTATTCCCAATTTTCTGAACACTGTGGGGATTTGACCTAAATCGCCCCAACTTACATTTTTGATGGTCAGTTCACTTTTGGTCATTGCAGCCAGTCCGATCCAGCTACCAATCTCGATCATGTCAGGGAGCATGGTATGTTCTGTACCTCCTAATTCTTTAGCCCCATCAATTACCAAAAGATTGGAACCAACCCCAGAAATTTTGGCGCCCATTCGGTTCAGCATTTTACAAAGTTGCTGTAAATAGGGTTCGCAAGCAGCATTGTAAATTGTAGTCTGACCTTCGGCTAGAACTGCCGCCATAACAATGTTTGCCGTCCCGGTCACGGAAGCTTCGTCCAAGAGCATATAAGTCCCTTTTAGCTTTTTAGCTTCTACACCATAAAAATATTCTTCCCTGTTGTACCTGAATTTGGCACCCAGTTTTATGAAGCCCTCAAAATGGGTATCCAGTCTTCTTCGGCCAATCTTATCCCCACCCGGTTTGGGTATATAACCCTTACCGAACCTAGCGAGTAAAGGTCCTACCAACATGATGGAACCCCGTAATCCGCGTCCGTCCGCTTTAAATTGGTCGGATTGAAGATAATCAAGGTTAATATCGTCTGACTTAAAAGTATAGGAACCTTTTCCTTTCTTTTGAATCTTAACGCCCAAATCCTCCAAGAGGGCAATGAGCTTGTTAACATCAACGATATCCGGAATATTATGTATGGTTACCTTTTCTGCAGTTAAGAGTACTGCACATAAAATCTGTAAGGCTTCATTTTTTGCACCTTGAGGAGTAATCTCACCGTGTAGCTGGTGCCCCCCTTCAATTTTGAATGTTCCCATCTAAAGGAGTGGAAATTTAATAGCGTTTTTTACCGCGGTTATTATTTCTTTGATTTTTCTTGTTGGACCTTGGGCTCTTTGCCACCCTATTCTTTAGGAACTGACCACTATCGGTTAAATTCTCTCCCTCTGCAGCCAGGTCTATTTGTCCATCACTCAATTCATAAAGATGTTTGAAAATGGCTTTATCGTCCACCACATCTTTGTTCCAATTGAGATAGCACTTTTTCATGTGGTTGGCTATCGTATATTCCAAACCTGATCTTTTGTCGCCCTTTTCCCATTGTACGGCAACATCGATCATACGTTTAATGTTGTTTCCGTAAAAACGGTACTTGGGATGATTTTGTGGATATTCCAACGGCTCTGGACGCTGTTGCAAAATCTCTTTAGAGGTTATTGGAAAAGGGGAGTCCACGTCCAATTTAAAATCGGACATGATGAACAATTGATCCCATAGTTTGTGTTGAAAATCTGGCACATCTCTCAAATGAGGCTGCAAATTTCCCATTACACTAATGATGGAGTTGGCCACTCTGTTTCTTTCCTCACGATCTTCAATGGATACCGCATGGTCTACCATTTTTTAAAATGTCTACCATACTCCGGTATTATAAGATGTGGGCGTTCTGTATTGTATTCTAAATTCTCTACTAAATTCAAATTGGAAATTTTAACTGCTTACTATGTATGAAGAAGTATTCTTATAACGTCCGCAAAATAATAAAATTATAGCTTAAAAGCTATTTTACAATGAGATTACGCCTTCTATAGTACCTACCTCTTTATATTTTTGGATAACTTCATCCGGATTTTTAAGATTCACTGTTATAGACACACTGGTGTATTTACCTTTTTTCGATTTTTTCAAATCAATTACTGCTCCCGTGTTATCGAAAACTTGATGTATACGTTTTATTTTTCCCGGGTCAGAGAGAACAATGAACTTATAGAGATAATTGGATGGCCAACTGGTCGTTTCTTCCAGCTGTGATTTAAGACGTTTATAAAAATCCTCCGATTTAAGCTCTGACATAAACTATTTTTTTACAAAGATAAGGGTAATGCGGAAGTTTTATTATACCCGTGGTTTCTTTACTTTTGTTTAGCTAAAATAATACTTTGAACGTTAAAAGAATCGTAGTTACCGGAGGACCCGGAACAGGCAAAACATCACT
>CAJQMW010000424.1 GCA_905479535.1 uncultured Maribacter sp.
AGTTCTTTTGGCAATGAATTCTTCAATGCGAACGACCACTGGAACATTCTTCCTTCTATTTCATACATAGGAGTGTCCAAGTCTGTAGGTGATGGGTTTTCTGTTGGAGCCAGAGGGTCTCTTAACAAAATCAGCAAACTAGGTGACGTTAGCGTCGATGACCTTTCTCATTATGCTATAGATGGTACGATTAAATATAACTTTATAAAGAATACTGTTATCGATCCTTTTATCGAGATCGGTGGTGGTTATACTTGGATTGATGAAATTGGTGCTGGTACAGTAAATGGAGGTATCGGGCTTAACATTTGGTTCTCAGAGAACTTAGGTCTTACGTTACAATCCACATATAAAAACGTATTCGAGGATTATGCTACCCCTGCACGTCCTGCTGCCGCTACTCATTTCCAACATTTGGCTGGTATCTCAGTTAAATTTGGTGGAACGGATACTGATGGTGACGGAATCTATGACAAAGATGACGCTTGTCCGGAAGTTGCTGGTTTAGAAGCGTTCAACGGTTGTCCAGATTCTGATGGTGATGGTATTGAGGACAGCAAGGATGAATGTCCTAACGAAGCTGGTTCTAAAGAAATGAACGGATGTCCTGATGCTGACGGTGACGGTGTTGCCGATAAAGATGATGCTTGTCCTAACGAAGCTGGTCTTGCCGCTCTTGCTGGTTGCCCAGATGCTGACGGTGACGGTGTTGCTGACAAAGATGATGAGTGCCCTAATGAAGCAGGTCCTGCTGAAAACAAAGGATGCCCATGGCCAGATGCCGATGGTGACGGTGTACTTGACAAAGATGATCAATGTCCAGATGTTGCCGGTACTGTTGCTAACCAAGGTTGCCCAGAAGTAACTGAAGAAGTTCAAAAACAATTGAACGACTATGCAAGAACAATTTTGTTCGATACAGGTAAAGCTTCTATCAAAGCTGAGTCAACCTCAGTAATGGTTGATATCATCACAATTCTTAAAGAATATCCAACTGCTAAATTTACAGTGGAAGGACATACTGATAGTGTTGGTAGCGAAAAGCTAAACCAAGGCCTTTCCGAAAAAAGAGCACTTTCTGTAAAAGAATTCTTAGTAGAGAAAGGTATAGATGAATTCAGATTATCTGCAATAGGATATGGTGAAGCTAAACCAATCGCAACTAATAATACAAGAGCTGGTAGAGCTCAAAACAGAAGGGTAGAAATTAACTTAGTAAAATAAGTTGAATTAAAAACCTTAAGTGTTTTAATAAAAAAAAGCTCCGCATGATGCGGAGCTTTTTTATTTTTACCTAATATGCAGCAAAGCTTTATAGAAGACGTAGTCGATGATGTATGGAATATACACGAAGGTATTGACCACCTCATATTTATACTCCCAAGTAAGCGGGCCGGTACGTTCTTAAAGATGGCACTTTCCAAAAAGGTCAATAGGACAATACACTCTCCTGCAATTTATAGTATAGAAGAATTCATTGAAATGGTGGCAGGAATTTCCTATGCCAACAATACGCAGCAACTATTTGAACTCTATAAGGCATACCTACAGATCGGGGATTATAAAAAAGAATCTTTTGACTCCTTTTTAAATTGGGCCCAGACCATACTACAGGACTTCAATGAAATAGATAGGTATTTAATTGATGCAGAAAAACTGTTCTCGGGTCTTACCGCAGTACAGGAAGTGAGCCATTGGTCAGTAGGTACAGAAAAATCAGAAATGATTGAAAACTACTTGCATTTCTGGCGGCATTTGGAACCGATATACAGAAAATTTACTGATAACCTTTTACAAAAAGAAATAGGACATCAAGGATTGGTCTATAGAAAGGCATTTGAAAACATAGAAGATTATTTAAAGCATGAAAGTAAGACCCACGTTTTTCTAGGCTTCAATGCTTTGAACAATGCAGAAAGCAATATCCTTCAAAAAATGCTTGCATCCAAGGCACACATATATTGGGATATTGACCACTATTTTCTAAACGATAAATTACATGACGCTGGACTATTTATCCGTCAGCACCATAAATCATGGGGTTTTTATCAAAAAAACAAACTCAAAGGACTAAGTTCCTACTACCTGTCAGAAAAGCAAATTGAAATTATTGGTGTCCCAAAAAATATTTCCCAGGCTAAGTACGTCGGTAACTTACTCGCACAAATAGAACTAAAGAATCCAAATGCTATAAAGACTTCGGCCGTAATTTTGGGGGATGAAAGTCTTTTGAATCCCATTTTAAATTCAATCCCATCGTCTATTTCTGCTGTGAATATAACCATGGGCCAAAATTTAGAGGACACTCAATTGGCAAGTTTTTTCAAAGGTCTGCTAGAGCTTCATGAGCTTAAAACAGAAAAAGGTTGGTTTTATAAAGACTTTTTAAATTTTCTATCCCATTCGTACACCAATTTGTTGCTAAAAACTTCCGGTATTGATGTTGAAAAACTATTATCAACAATTAAGTCAAGAAATTGGCTATATGTTAATGAGACCAGCTTTGGGATATTTAGCGCAAAAGAAGTGGTTCTAACTACTTTGCTTTTTAACAGTTATGATTCCAATACCAAAAATTTTATAGAAAGGTGTACCAAATTGACCTTGGAACTCAAAGAAATCTTTTCTAAAGAAAAAAACCATCTGGTTCTTGAGCAATTATACAAATTTCACAACCTTTTTAATCAAATCAAAACCATTATATCCACCTATTCCTATGTAAAAAATCCTAGGGCCCTAAAAATTCTCTTTCAACAACTTTTGGCTTCGGAAACGCTGGACTTCCAAGGGGACCCTTTAGAGGGTTTACAGATTATGGGCATGTTAGAGAGTAGAAACCTGGATTTTGAGACCGTCATTCTGACTTCTGTAAACGAGGGCATACTACCTTCTGGGAAATCGAATAACTCCTTTGTTCCATTTGACCTTAAAATTGAACACGGACTTCCTACATACAAAGAAAAAGACGCCGTATATACCTATCACTTCTATAGGTTGCTACAAAGGGCTAAAAAAGTTTATATCATCTATAATACCGAGCCGGATGTTTTGGAAGGTGGGGAAAGAAGTAGATTGATCACACAGCTTTTAACCGATGAAAATAGAAACGACATCACGGAAAAAGTTGCTGTCCCTATGTTACATCCACTAACTGTCGAGCAAGAAAAAGTCATAAAGGATCGTACACTGCTTACAAGTATTGCAGGTTGCGCAAAAAGAGGATTCTCTCCAAGCTCTTTGAGTAATTATATCAGAAATCCTTTAGATTTTTACAAAAGAAGCATCTTAGACATTAAGGATGTTGTTGCTGTTGAGGAGACGATTGCCGCAAATACGTTTGGAACCATAGTACATGACACACTAGAGGAACTCT
>CAJQMW010000425.1 GCA_905479535.1 uncultured Maribacter sp.
TCAATAATGATTTCCCGGTTACCTCTCTTGATTTTACCAAAAGATACTACACCGTCTATTTCAGAAACAACTGATGGATTAGATGGGTTACGAGCTTCGAATAATTCCGTAACTCTTGGAAGACCACCTGTAATATCACCAGATTTAGCAGATTTACGTGGAATCTTTACCAAAATCTTACCTTCTTTAATCTTGTCCCCATCATCTACCATAATATGTGATCCTACCGGAAGGTTATACGATCGAAGCGTTTCGCCTTTACCATCTTGAATCAACAATGTTGGTATCAACTTCTTGTTCCTTGATTCTGAAATAACTTTTTCTTGGAAACCTGTTTGTTCGTCAATCTCCACTTGGTAAGTAACTCCTTGCTCAATATTTTCATAAGCAATTTTACCTGGGAATTCCGAAACGATTACACCGTTGTATGGGTCCCATGAACAGATGACATCACCTTCCTTGACCTTAGCCCCGTCCTTTATAAAAATTTGAGAACCGTAAGGAATGTTATTGGTACTTAGCGTTATACCTGTCTTGGCATCAACCACTTTAATTTCCGAAGTTCTAGAAATTACGATTTCGGCTGGTTTTCCTTCTGAATTTTCACCTTTTACAGTTCTTAAATCCTCAATTTCAGCTATACCGGAAAACTTAACTTCTAGCTTGTTATCTTCTGAAATGTTACCTGCAATACCACCCACGTGGAAGGTTCTCAAAGTCAACTGCGTTCCTGGCTCTCCAATAGATTGGGCCGCTACAACACCAACTGCCTCTCCCCTTTGGACCATTTTGTTCGTAGATAAGTTTCTACCGTAACATTTAGCACAGATACCTTTTGCCGCTTCACAAGTCAAAGCTGATCTCACCTCAATCCTTTCTATCGGTGATGCCTCTACTTTCTTAACATCCGACTCCATTATTTCCTGACCAGCGCTGAGTAACAACTCCTCACTCATAGGATTGTAAACATCATTCAAGGAAACTCGACCCAGGATACGTTCTCCAAGTGTCTCTACAATTTCCTCATTCTTTTTAAGCGCTTGGACCTCTACACCTCTCAGTGTTTCACAATCCTCTGTATTGATTATAACGTCCTGTGAAACGTCTACCAAACGTCTGGTTAGGTAACCGGCATCAGCAGTTTTTAAAGCTGTATCCGCCAAACCTTTACGTGCACCGTGCGTTGAGATGAAGTATTCCAAAATGGATAATCCCTCCTTAAAGTTAGAAAGAATCGGGTTTTCGATAATTTCACCGCCGCCCGCTGTAGATTTCTTAGGCTTAGCCATTAATCCACGCATACCGGTTAACTGACGAATCTGCTCCTTAGAACCCCTTGCACCGGAATCAAGCATCATATATACCGAGTTGAAACCTTGCTGATCCTCACGAATCCGTTTCATGGCCAACTCTGTCAACATGGCGTTCGTTGATGTCCAAACATCAATTACCTGATTGTAACGCTCATTGTTGGTGATAAGGCCCATATTATAATTGGCCATAATACCATCCACTTGTCCGTTTGCATCGGCAATCATCTCATGCTTTTCTTCAGGAATGATAATATCCCCCAAACTAAAGGATAGTCCACCTTTAAAGGCAAAATCATACCCCATGGTTTTGATTTTATCCAAGAAATCGGCAGTAGTAGGAACATCCGTTACCGCTAAAATTCCACCGATAATATCTCTTAAAGACTTCTTGTTCAATACGTCGTTGATATAACCGGCAGCTTCAGGAACTTCCATGTTAAATAACACCCTACCAACAGTTGTTGGTATAATTTTATTTACCAATTCCCCTTCTTCATTGAAATCTTTGGCCCTTACCTTAATCCCCGCGTTCAAGTTTACCATTCCCTCGTTAAAGGCAATTTCCACTTCTTCATAGGAATAGAAAGTCATTCCCTCACCTTTTATAGGTACTTCGGGTGTTGATTTACGCTCTTTGGTCATATAGTATAGGCCCAAAACCATATCCTGTGATGGAACCGTTATTGGAGAACCATTTGCAGGATTCAATATATTGTGAGAAGCAAGCATTAACAATTGTGCCTCTAAAATTGCTTCAGGGCCTAGCGGTAAATGCACCGCCATTTGGTCACCATCAAAATCCGCATTAAATGCCGTACATACCAATGGGTGTAGGCGAATCGCTTTTCCTTCAATTAATTTTGGCTGAAAAGCTTGTATTCCTAAACGGTGCAATGTTGGGGCACGGTTTAATAATACCGGATGTCCTTTCAATACATTTTCAAGAATATCCCAAACTACGGGCTCTTTCTTATCTATTATTTTCTTGGCAGATTTTACTGTCTTAACAATGCCTCTTTCAATCAATTTTCTGATTACAAAAGGTTTGTACAGTTCAGCTGCCATATCCTTTGGAAGTCCACACTCGAACAATTTCATTTCGGGACCAACCACAATTACGGAACGAGCGGAATAATCCACACGCTTTCCTAACAAGTTCTGACGAAAACGTCCTTGTTTTCCTTTTAGGGAATCTGATAGCGATTTTAAAGGTCTGTTGGACTCGGTCTTAACGGCAGAGGCTTTACGTGTATTATCGAATAACGAATCCACAGCTTCTTGAAGCATACGTTTCTCATTTCTAAGAATTACTTCAGGAGCTTTGATCTCTACCAATCTTTTCAAACGATTATTACGAATAATAACCCTTCTATACAAGTCGTTCAAATCCGATGTGGCGAAACGGCCTCCATCCAACGGCACTAATGGTCTCAATTCCGGTGGAATAACGGGTATTACCTTCATTATCATCCATTCCGGAAGGTTTTCTCTATTATCTTGGGATTCCCTTAAAGCTTCAACCACCTGAAGACGTTTCAACGCCTCGGTTTTTCTTTGCTTTGAAGTTTCTGTATTTGCTTTGTGTCGAAGTTCAAATGAAAGTTCTTTCAAATTAATTCTTCCCAACAAATCAATCAGACATTCCGCGCCCATTTTCGCAATGAACTTATTAGGGTCGGAATCCTCCAAATATTGATTCTCCTGAGGAATTGATTCTAAAATATTCAGGTATTCTTCCTCGGTTAAGAAATCCATTTTTTGAACTTCCTCACCTTCAGGACCTTTAGCAATACCTGGTTGAATCACCACATAACGCTCGTAGTAGATTATCATATCCAGTTTCTTGGACGGTAATCCGAGAAGATATCCAATTTTATTGGGTAAAGAGCGGAAGTACCAAATATGGGCAACAGGCACAACCAAATTGATATGCCCTACCCTGTCTCTACGTACTTTCTTTTCCGTAACCTCTACACCACAACGATCACATACAATGCCACGATAACGAATTCTCTTATACTTTCCGCAGGCACATTCGTAATCCTTAACAGGTCCAAAAATGCGTTCGCAGAAAAGCCCGTCTCGTTCCGGCTTGTGCGTTCTATAGTTAATTGTTTCAG
>CAJQMW010000426.1 GCA_905479535.1 uncultured Maribacter sp.
AGCGATTTACCAAGGAATTCGAGCAGGCCTACACACGTTTCCTCGACCTTCAAAAAGCTGAAGCACAATCAAGAAAAGCACAAATTGAAGCCGCTTTGGAGCGTGTTCGTAGCCGAAGTATGGCCATGCATAAAAGTGAAGACTTGCTTGAAGTTATTAATGTCATTTCTGAACAATTACAACAATTAGGTATCAGGTTTCACAATGTAAGTTTTGGAATTAAAAACGATGAAAACCAATATAAGTTCTGGATGTCTTCCATAGATAGAAAGATGCCTTTTAGACTTGACATTCCTTATTTAGACAATCCTATGCCAAATAGAGTAAAGGATGCGTTCAAAAATAATATTGATTTTTTTGCCGATACTTTAACTAAAAAAGAAAGCCAGCTTTGGCACAATCATACCTATAAACACATTAATAACATTTATATTTCTGACGAAACCAAAAGTTTTGTATTCAATAGCAAAGGATATGCACGATCTACGGCATTGATGAAAAATATTTTTCTTACAGTTGGTAATTATGCTGCTGTTCCATATTTAGAAGATGAAAATGACATTTTTAAGCGTTTTGCCAAAGTGTTTGAACAATCTTACACACGCTTTTTAGATTTACGGACAGCGGAGAAAAATGCCTATAAAAGCAAAGTTGAAGCTGCACTAGAACGGGTTCGTGCTCGCGCTTTGGCCATGCAGGAACCAGACGAATTACGAGAGGTGGCAAGTGTTTTAAGAACTGAAATGGGACTTTTAGGTATTGAAGAACTAGAGACCTGTAGTATTTATATTTTGGATGATGATGTCAGTAATGCGGAATGCTGGTATGAACTTAAAGATGCCAAGTCTAAAAAGAAAAAACTCATTAGTGACCATATTACCATGGATTTCAATAAAACATGGGTGGGAAAACAAATGCTTAAGTTTCACGATTCTAAATCTGAAACCAGTTCCATTGCGATGAAAGGTAACCAGCGAATAGAGTGGATCGAATACTGTGCAGAACAATCCAAAGCCTTGAAAGGATATTACGGTGATGACATACCAAACAGAACCTACCACCTTCATAAATTCTCTCACGGTGCTATAGGTGCAGCTTCAGCAGGAGAGATATCTGAAGAAAGTTGGACTTTACTAAAACGCTCAGCTTCTGTATTCTCGTTAGCTTACTCAAGATTTAAGGATTTAACCCAAGCCAAAATAGATTTAAAACGCTTAAAAACTGAAAAGAAGCGTGCTGAAGAAGCACTTTCAGAACTTCAAACCACCCAAAAACAACTCATCCAATCCGAAAAAATGGCGAGTTTAGGCGAATTAACTGCGGGGATTGCCCACGAAATTCAGAATCCCCTGAACTTCGTAAATAACTTCTCTGAAGTCAGTAAGGAACTGCTCGAAGAAATGCAGGAAGAAATTGAGAATGGTGATTTTGAAGAGGTAAAAGCCATAATGGATGATGTAATTCAAAATCTTGATAAAATCAACCACCACGGTAAACGGGCAGATGGTATCGTAAAAGGGATGTTACAACATAGCCGAAGCAGTAGCGGCACCAAAGAACCAACGGATATTAACGCCTTGGCGGACGAATATTTACGCTTAGCGTACCACGGTCTCCGCGCCAAGGACAAATCCTTTAATGCCGAATTGGTAACCGATTTTGATGAAACTATTGGCAAGGTAAACGTAATACCCCAAGATATGGGCAGGGTGATTCTCAATTTAATTACGAATGCCTTTTACGCTTGTACTGAGCGGAGCCGAAGTGCCCCTAAAGATGAAAGATTTAAACCAACCGTTGCCGTTACCACCAAAAAGGAGAACAATAGCGTTCAAATTTCGGTGAAGGATAACGGTAAGGGTATTCCCAAAGAAATCGTGGACAAGATATTCCAACCCTTTTTCACCACCAAACCCACGGGGGAAGGTACTGGTCTAGGATTAAGCATGAGTTACGATATTGTGAGGGCGCATGCGGGAGAGCTGGAAATGATAAGCGAAATAAATAAGGGGACCAGCTTCAAAATCATTTTACCACTGAATCAATTAATATAGAATAGGACACCAATGCATTTGGTACTAACTTAAAGATAATGAAACCAAACCACCACAAAAACCAAAAGCTCGAAAACTGGATTTACCTTGGTATTTTCCTTTTGTTCATTTTCGCACCGATCAGTTTTTCCTTACAAGCCCAAGTTAACGCCAGTAAGGGAGTTCCCAGTTATACAAACTATGTCATAGGCAATGATAACCCAGCCGGACAGCAAGTTTGGAATGTAGGCCAGGACCAACAAGGATTTCTCTATACCGGAACCTCCACCGGCTTGCAGAAATTCGACGGCGTAAACTGGGAAATCCTTGCTTCTCCTATTCAAGATTTTAATACAAATGTAAGAGCGACTTACCTCGCTTCTGATGGTACATATTACTATGGGTCTATTAGCGATTTCGGAATCGTTACTACGAATTCTTCCGGTACTTCTTTGCTTAAATCTTTAATTAAATTGTTGCCAGAGGAAATTGCATTCAATGATATCTGGACGATTAGGGAGTCAAAGGGAAAAATCTACTTCCAATCCCTGGAAGCTATTTTTATGTATTCCCCAGGTGCCAAGGCTCAAGACAAATCGATCCGTATCTGGAAACCAGATACCAATTTTATGTATTCCTTCGCCCTAGATGATACCTTTTATGCCCATCAAAGTGACCTTGGTTTATTTCGGGAGAAAAACGGAAGTTTAGAACTGATCCCCGGTAGTGAATTTTTTGGAAAAGATCGCGTGCAGGTGCTACTTCCTTATAAAAATAAGGGGGAGTTTCTAGTAGGAGCCTTTGCAGGAGGGCTTTATCATTATGACGGAACCAACTTTAACCCGTTCAGAACCGAAATCGATTCACTTCTGCAGACCAGAAGTCTTTACAAGGCTTTGGCCTTGCCCAATAAAACGTATGCGCTCAGTGTATTGGGAAATGGCTTTTTTATCATTGACCAAGAGGGTAAAGCGCTATCCCAATTTACTACTAAAAACTCAATTCCAGACCAAAGCGTCTACGCGTTTTACCTGGACAATACACAAAACCTGTGGGTAGGCACGAATGCCGGACTTTCTAAAATAGAACTTTTTTCACCGGTCACTAGGTTTGATTCTGACGCATATGAAGTTGGGAACGTGCTTTCTTTAAATGCCTATGGAGATGATTTATACATTGGCGGGTCTACTTCGGTTCTTTATATTGATCATGCAGATGGCGTAATCAAAAAAGTGCAAAACCTTCCCAATACCCAGGTTTTTGATTTGGAAGAAGATGATAGCCAGCTCATAACTACAGGTCCTGGACTCTACAAAATTCAGAAAGATCAAGCCAGTTTGATCAAAGGGACAGAATCGTTTCAAACGGTTGAACTTCTCATCTCTAAAAAGTATCCGGGCTATGTTTTTATAGGTGGAAACTTTGGTCTCCACATGTTTAAACGTACTATAAACCCGTCCGGTTCGTACGACTACCAATCTATTGGCCCAATTTCTGGGGTCACTCGGGCCATCTATACCATTGTTGAAAACAGTTCAGGTGAAATCTGGGCGGGAACACAGGCCGGATATATTTACAGAGTTCAAATACCAAAAACTGCTTCCGGCAATTTAGATGTTTCAAATGCCATAGTACAAGTGTACAATGCTGAAGATGGCATACAAGGGCTCTCTGGAACTGCGAAAAACATTGGAGG
>CAJQMW010000427.1 GCA_905479535.1 uncultured Maribacter sp.
ATGCTCTGGGGCGGTAAGTTTTGGACAAGCGGTTATTAGGTGAATACCGTAGGGCAGTATGCCAATGAAGAGGCCATCAAGAAGTACCTCCAGAACCAGGGTATAATAAAGTACAAAGAGTTGCACAGGAATCAGCTTAAACTATTTTGATACCCCCACGGCTTGCCTCGGGGTAGTTCATTGTATGCCTGGAAGTTACTCTAGCTTAGGTATACATAGGACTTATTAATACTTTCTTTTTTATGCTAAAATCCGCAAAAACAACAAACCATACTAATACAAATTTAGAGTAGTAGGAATCTTTACTTAAAATTTGATTTCAAAGCCCTCTTTTGGAATAATTTGATAAAATGTCCCTAAATTTAAGGAGGTCAAGTATCCCAGCAAAGATGAAAGAAGAGAAAAAGGTCAAAAAATTCGGTACCATGGCGGGTGTTTTTACACCAACCTTCCTGACCATACTTGGGGTGATCATGTTTATTCGGCACCCTTGGGTAGTAGGTAACGCAGGTGTTCTGGGATCCATACTTATTGTACTTGTTTCAGTGGCCATCACCTTGTCCACCGCCTTGTCCCTATCAAGCATTACGACCAACATTCGTATTGGTTCGGGGGGTGCCTTCAGCTTGATATCGCAGTCCTTGGGACTGGAAATCGGAGGCGCAATCGGTATCCCCTTCTATTTTTCACAGGCGATTGCCGTTGCCATGTACATATTTGGCTTTAGGGAAGGCCTACAGTCCATTTTACCCGAGTTTAGTCCGCTGATACTTGATATTGTGGTGTTCGCTTTGGTATTGACCATAGCGTTTATCAGCACTAGTTTTGCCTTCAAGATACAATATGTTATTATGGCCATTATTATTCTGTCATTGGCTTCCATTATAGGGGGACTGTTCGTTAACGAGCTCAACTATGACATTCAGTGGTTCGGGAACTATCCCGGTTCACCGGAGGATGATTTCAACGGGACTTCATTTTGGCTGGTTTTTGCCGTGTTCTTTCCCGCAGTGACCGGGGTAATGGCGGGTGCCAATATGTCCGGTGACCTGAAGAATCCTAGAAAGAATATCCCCAATGGCACCCTTAGTGCTGTAATAATTACGGCTTTAGTCTACATCGGTCTTTCCTTCGTAGCCGGTTTTTTGGCCACTCCCTCGGAACTTGTCGAAAACTATAGCGTTTTCATTGACAAGGCGTTTTTCTCGCCAATAGTACTTGCAGGCCTACTGGGTGCAACGCTCTCCTCCGCTCTGGGTTCCTTCGTAGGGGCGCCGCGAATTTTATTGGCCTTGGGGGAAAAACGGATTTTACCAAAAAGCAGGTTTCTGGCGAAGACCAATAAAAAAGGTGAGCCCTTCAATGCCATGTTGGTTACCTCCGTCGTAGTCATATTGGGGCTCTCTTTTCGGAGCCTGAATACCGTTGCGCCTTTAATCACCATGTTTTTTATGATAACCTACGCCATGGTCAACGTGGTCGCGTTAATTGAGCAATCCTTGGCATTGCCCAGCTTCAGGCCTACCTTGAAAATTCCACTTATAGTGCCCATATTGGGTACTTTCGGTTCCCTTACCGTAATGTTTATCATTAACGCCGCAGTGGCATTGACTTCGCTTGTGCTTATCGTTGTTTTTTACTTCTATCTGGCGAAAAAAAGATTAAAGTCCGAGGTCGGCGACTCCCGAAGCGGTCTTTTTACTGCTTTGGCCGGATGGTCGACCAAGAAAACGAACGAGCTGAGCCCGACCCGGGAGGTACGATCGTGGAGACCGGACCTATTGATACCGGTAACCGCCCCAAAAGAAGTGCGTGCTTGTTTCAAACTTATCGAGGACATCGTTGCGCCCAAAGGGTCGGTTAAATTCCTAGCGGTAAAGAGTATGGATACCGACTACAAAGATAGACTGATCAATTTTTTACCCGAAGTGGCCCGTCGCCTAAAAAGGAGAAGTATCGCTACACGCTATACCTTCGTAGATGGCCAGGATTTCGCCGAAACCATGAATATCAGTATGCAAGCCTTGAATACTGCATTTTTCAGACCCAATACCATATTTATACCCGTCGACGGGAACGCACATGTGCACGAATCATATGAAAAGGTAATCGGACTTGCAGAGAAAAATCACTATGGGGTGATGCTATACATACCCTTTGAAAATGTAGGCCTTTCGTTGGAGAAGGATATAACGGTATGGGTAAAAGACCTAAAGTCCGATTGGAAAACCAACTTCGATTTAAACAATAACGATCTTTCAATTCTTATTTCACTATTACTGCTCAAAAACTGGAAGGGCAACCTACATGTAAAAGTTGTCAAGAACGAGTTGGGCATTATGTCGGAGGAAGATGTTCCGGTGTTTAGAAATTTAGTCCGTTTGCCCGCAGCCGCTACTGTAGAGGTCTATCCTTACAAATCGGAACGGGATTTAATTAAAAGCCATCGTACGGATCTGAACATCATGCCGCTCCTCGAGGTAGACAAAATCGAGGAACTTCAAAAAATAGTTAAACTTTCCCGTACCTCTGCTATATTCTGTATGGATACCAACAATGTAAATGCCCTAGTCTAAATAGTCATTTCCAATGCTACTTGGGAAATTATAAAAAGTTTATTGATTCCACGGTACTTTACCAGTAACTGCGGATCGATTATCTTTAGGACAAATATAATCATATGAACCTATTGAACTTTATGGAAGAGTTCCCGGACGAGGCATCTTGCCGTTCCCACTTGCGCAAGGTCAGGGAAAAGCAGGGGGTGGTATGCAAAAAATGCAGCGGGAAGAAGCAGTACTGGCTCAAGGCCAAGGGGCAGTGGCAATGTTCTGACTGCGCTTTCAGGACGACCCTGCGAAGCGGCACCGTGATGGAAAATTCCAAACTGCCGGTCAGGACATGGTATATAGCCATGGCCTTTATGACCTACAGCAAGAAGGGCATCTCCGCCGTGGAACTCCAGCGCCAGCTGGGCCACAAACGTTACGATACGGTCTGGTCGCTCATGCACAGGATACGCGGGGCGATGGGCAAACGGGACGCGCTTTACGGGCTCAAGGGCGAGATCGAGTTCGACGAGGGATATTTCGAGGTCGCCACGAAGGAGAAGGACAAAAAGAAACTGAAAAGGGGACGGGGCAGCCAAAAGCAGTCGAACGTCGCCGTCATGGCCGAGTCCACGCCCCTGGAAGACCCCGATACCGGGGAGAAGGGCAGCCAATGCCGATATTTCAAGATGAAAGTACTAAGCTCGCACAGATCGGAAGAGATCGACGAAACCGTCAAGGGGAACTTCGACGAGACAAGTATCGTCTTCAGCGACAGGAGCACCTCGTACGTGAACATATCCGACTACGTCGAGATGCACATAATGGAGAAGTCCGGAAAGGAGACCACCGCCACGACCCTGAAATGGGTGCACATCGCCATTGCCAACGCAAAAAGGACGCTGCTCGGTATCTACCATAAGATCAAAGGTAAATACCTACAGAACTACCTCGACGAGTTCTGTTACAAACTGAACAGGCGATACTTCGGCGAAAGACTGTTCGATAGGCTC
>CAJQMW010000428.1 GCA_905479535.1 uncultured Maribacter sp.
ATTTTGATACCCGAAATACCGCCCAATTTCAAAACCCCCTTTCATAGTATATCCGTTTTAGGAGAATTTATTTTGCAGGTGCTATTTCAACAATGACATTGGTCATATGTGCCCTCTCTCATTACCGTTACATTTGGATTATGGTAAATCTATAGATATGAAAAAGATCATTACGCTGACCGTAAATCCCGCTATTGATAAAAGCACCACGGTTGCCGGAATAAAACCCAATAGTAAATTACGCTGTACCCACCCCAGGTATGAAGCGGGGGGCGGCGGTATAAATGTTTCCCGTGTACTCAATGAACTTGGCGGAACCTCGCTTTGCCTGTACATGGCTGGAGGAGCTACGGGAAATCAGCTACGAGATATATTGGTGGACTTGGATATCCTACAACAGGTAATTCCAATTACGGGGAGCGTACGTGAAAATCTCTCGGTTACCGACACTACAAATGGCCAACAGTATCGATTTGGAATGCCGGGACCTGTGGTGATCGAAAGCGAATGGAAAAATACTCTGGGGCAATTAGAGGCGGTACTATCCGAGGGTGACCTGCTGGTGGCGAGCGGTAGTCTATGCCCCGGTATGCCTATCGATTTTTTTGCACAGGTTTCAAAAATAGCCCAAGGGGAAAAAGCAATATACATACTGGATACTTCCGGGGAAGCCTTATTGAAAGGAGCGCGGGCCGGTGTTTTTTTGTTAAAACCAAATTTGGGCGAACTTGCCGCCCTATGTGGTGTAGCGACCATTTCCTTTTTGGAATTGGAGTCCCTTGCGAAAAGCTTCTTAGCGGAAAACCCATGTGAAGTTCTTGTCGTTTCCTTAGGTGCACAGGGTGCAATACTAATTACCCGGGATATTGTAACACATATAGCGGCCCCCATCGTATTCCAAAAAAGCACTATCGGTGCGGGCGACAGTATGGTCGCAGGAATGGTATTTGCCCTAGCCCAAGGAAAGTCGTTACCAGAAATGGTAACGTATGGGGTGGCCTGTGGAACGGCCGCGACCATGACGGCAGGAACGGAACTTTGTAAAAAGAAGGATGTAGAAGAATTGAACAAATGGATTATGACGAATTCTGAATCTTCCAAAAAAATAAAAATCAACGCCTGAGAAAACAATCACTCCAAACCATCCGTGAAATGGGAAGAAACCAAGTAAATAAAATAGATGAAATTTCCAGGGCGAGATTCGTAAAACATTTACTGGATGATATTAGGGCTTTGGAACTACTATTAAAAAAGGGAATGATCGAAAACGATATCATCTGTATTGGTGCCGAACAGGAATTCTGTTTGATCGATGCCAATTGGCGCCCCTCCAAAAATGCCTCCCGAGTATTAAAGGCTGTTGATGATACGCACTTTACCCATGAAATTGCAAAGTACAATCTTGAAATTAATCTGGATCCTGAGGAATTAAAAGCAAATTGTTTTTCCCGGATGGAAGATAAACTAAGGGAGTTTCTTCAAAAAGGAAAGGTAGCCGCCAAAAAGTACGATACTAAGATTTTATTGACAGGTATCCTGCCCACAATCAGTCTTAAGGAACTTTCACCGGAATTTATGACACCCAGTATCCGCTACGAGCTACTTAATGATGCGATAAAAAATATACGAAAAAAAAATCTCGAATTCCATATCCGTGGTGTGGATGAGCTCTCGGTGCATCACGATTCCGTATTGTTCGAAGCCTGTAATACAAGTTTCCAGTTGCATCTCCAAATTCCTCCGGAAGATTTTGTGGCCAGTTACAATTGGGCCCAGGCCATTTCTGGTCCCATATTGGGCATATCGGCCAACGCTCCTTTATTAATGGGTAGGGAGCTATGGAACGAGACGCGCATAGCCTTGTTCCGACAGAGTGTGGATACTAGAAGCTCCTCCTACTATCTTAAGGACAAACAACCAAGGGTGACCTTTGGCAATAATTGGATATCGGAATCCATTTTGGATATATACAAAGATGATATTGCCGAATATGAGATGTTGTTGGCTACCGAGATCGCCAAGAGTTCGCTTGATGAATTGCAAAAAGGAAGAATTCCGAAATTGGAAGCTCTTGGCGTTCACAACGGCACCATCTACCGTTGGAACAGACCTTGTTACGGTACCGACGGGGAAAAAGCGCATATCCGAATAGAAAATAGATACCTGCCGTCCGGGCCTACCGTTTTGGACCAAATGGCGAATTTTGCATTTTGGGTGGGGCTGATGATGGGAAGACCATCTGAATTTGACGATATGTCCAAAATCATGGATTTTAGGGATGCCAAGGATAACTTTATAAAAGCGGCCAGAAACGGAACCAATAGTATGCTGCATTGGAAGGACACCTCCTTTTCTACCCGTGAATTGATACTTAAGGAGCTACTTCCCATAGCGTATGCCGGATTGGAAAAAAGTGCTGTTGACAAGAAAGATATTGAACGGTACTTGAAAGTAATAGAGCAAAGAGCAAATGGAATGAACGGGGCAACTTGGACCATTAAAAACTACCGCAAGCTCAAAAGGCAAATGAAAAGGGACGATGCCCTTGTTGCCCTGACAAAAACTATTTATGAAAATCAACACACGCCATTACCAGTTTCTGATTGGCCAATGATTGAAGAAAAATCCAACCTACGTACAAATGCACTCTTGGCGGGCCAGCTTATGTCCACGCATCTTTTTACCGTGAACGAAAATGATTTGGCAGCTATGGCCTCTAGCATTATGACCTGGAAGAACATACATCATGTTCCGGTATTGAACGACCAACAACAACTTTGTGGACTGTTGACATGGAGCCATATCACCGAGCTTTTGCGAGAGAATAAGGCTTCTTCAGAATTAAAAGTACGGGACCTTATGGTCAAAGATGTCATATCCATCACCCCAGAAACGGAAATGGAAACGGTTTTTCAAACACTTGAGAAGCATCGCATTGGATGCCTTCCCGTACTTAAAGAGGGTAATCTAGTAGGTATCATTACCCATAATGACATGAGTACTATCTAAAATGGCGAAAATATACAGTAAAGCCCTTAAAAAGTCCATAGATGTTGGTCGTTTTATTGGACAAATCAAGGGCGGGCTTCCAGGCCCTACGCTCATATTTATAGGTGGAGTACATGGCAACGAACCCTCAGGGGTGTTTGCGCTATATGAAGTACTGGATTCCCTTAAGGCAAAAAAGGAAAGACTTTGCGGAAACATCTATGCCATTTCGGGCAATCTACCTGCCTTGGAGAAAGGAATCCGCTATCAAAAGGAAGACCTGAACCGAATCTGGAATTTGGAACGCATCGAGGAAACCTTCTCCAAAAAGGATTCAGTGGAGCACAGCGAAATTAAAGAAGCTTCCGAACTGTATGAATGTATAGATACCATTCTCAAAAAGGAATCCGGTCCCTTTTATTTTATAGACCTGCACACAACTTCTAGCCCTACAGAACCTTTTATTACGGTAAACGACAATCTTTTGAACCGGAAATTTACAAGGCAGTATCCAGTCCCATTATTGGTGGGTATTGAAGAGTTCCTAGAAGGTACTTTCTTAAATTACATTAACGATATGGGTTACGTTGCCTTTGGTTTCGAGTCCGGTCAGCATGACGCCCTGGCAGCCATAGAAAACCACATTGCATTTGTGTACCTTTCACTGGTATTTGCGGGAAGTTTATCAAAAAGTGAAACAGCATTTGAGAAGCATTATAAATTGCTGAACGAAACCACACATCATTTAGCGCCTTGCTATGAAATAGTATACCATTATAAAATAGGACAGAACGAACAATTTAAGATGCTACCCGGGTTCAAGAATTTTGAACCCCTTAATAAAGGGCTGCCGCTTGCTATAAGTGATAAAGGTTCTGTTGAAGTTCCCCAAACAGGAAATATTTTTATGCCCCTGTACCAGAGGAAGGGTAATGACGGTTTTTTTATCATAAGGCCCGTACCAACTGTTTTTCTCAGATT
>CAJQMW010000429.1 GCA_905479535.1 uncultured Maribacter sp.
TCTTTTGTTTTTCACCTTTCATAGCCTTGGGGGGCTTATTCTCAAAAATACGACTTGTCGTATCCCCATTGTAGCGGTTGCGCAAAATGACATAGTAATAATTATATAGGGTGCCCTGTAATTGAATCCCAAAAAAGGCAATTAGCGTAAATAGGATGGAACCATCGGTGACGTACCAAATCGTAATCAACAATAATAGATTTAATATGATATCCGAAACGGAGTCCAGATACCTTCCCGTATAGCTTGGGGTGTTTTTTATACGTGCCAATTCGCCGTCCGCGGCATCCAAAACAGATTTTAGGACCAAAAAGAATACGGTGGCCCAGTAATAATGGTTTAGGATGCAGGCAATGGCCACTAGCCCCGATATTACAAAGGATATGGTTACGTGAATTGGCGTGAAAGAGGTGTTTTTAAGCGAATTGGCAATTACTTTGGCTATCGGTCTACCATAATCGGATAAATCCAAAAATTGATTTTTCTTGGGTAATTTTGACATTTTGCAAGCAACACAAAAGGAAAACCAATAACGGAAACACGCTAGCTTGGTACACCTCACGGATTACTTACTGCAAAAGTAAGACTAAATTTACGATTGGACGAAATGGTATTTATTCCGTAATCACTTTTCGTTCTTTCATATCGTATTTATCACCATTTTGTAAAAAATAAAATACATTCTCCTTTTCCGGTAGCGTTTTTAATTCGCTTCCTTCCCGGGACCAGAAAGTGCCATCATAAATAAGAACGTTACTCTCTCCAATAACCTCAAATTCATTATCCTTAACCACGATGGCGGTGCTTTCATCAATTCCGATACCCAGTAGTTCGGGTCGGTTTTGCAGGATGTCGAACATATCGAACTGACGGTTCCTAGCCAATACATGTTGATCTATGGCAAGGTTTTTAATATATCCAAAACCTTCTTCATGATCGCCCATCATAATTTGATTGTTTTTGGTATCGCCCCGGGCCAAATAGGACCCTTGAATGGTAGCTCCGGCCGAAGTGCCGCCAATGACACCATCCCTATTCAATACTTCCCACAATAATTTTTCAGTTCGCGTACCTCCATAAGCATCCACCAAACGCCATTGCCTACCACCACCAAACCACACCGCATCCGCTTTTTTCAAAAGTGTAATAAAACTTTCGGAATCAGCTTCCTTCTTATCGTAGGTGTGCAGGATATGGATATTGGAAGCACCGAATTCTTTTAGTTGCTTGGCAAACCAAACGTTATCAATATCTATTTCACCTCCTGCTGCAGTTGGGATCACGATGATTACAGCATTTTTGCCACCTGCCAATGCGATAAATTTTTCCGTGATTTCCGGCCCCATCCGTCCACCTCCGGCTATAACCAAGCTACCATTTTCTGGACCAGTGGTCACAGCGTTATTGGGTGAATACTGTCCGTAAAATACAGCTGAAGTAAAAATTAGAATAAGTGTTTGTAAATATTTGAATTTCATAGAGTTAATATTTCATAGCACTAGCGTGAACCTGTTAAACGATACTTTTGATTCAATTCGCACAGATGTATAATTTGCGCGATGCGCCTTTGCCTTGTTTCCTCTCTTTTGGCCTGGTTGAGCCAGTACAGATAACTCTTGCGCTGGCCTCTGGTAAACGCACTGTAATTCTTAAAGGATTGTGGATTTTTATCGAAAGCAATTTTTAAATCTTCGGGGACTATACCATTCTCCACATCGTCCAAAACAGTCCAAGAACCATTTTCCTTGGCAATATGAATAGAGGCCAACCCACTTTCATGCATCAGATTTTCTTTCTGTAATTTCTTGATATAATTCTTGTTGACCTTGCTCCAAACGCTCTTTGGTTGTCTAGGACAAAAGTATTGACGTCGCTTTCCGTTCCCCAAACTTTTTACCGTGCTGTCTATCCATCCAAAACAAAGGGCTACTTTTACGGCCTCCTCCCAACGCATACTTTCATTTTCATGGGCCACCCTGTAGAAAATCAAATAAACCCCTTTGGATTCGTCATGGTTCTCGTACAACCAATTTCGCCATTCCTCATCGTTCTTAAAATAAAGTTCTTGAATTTTGGACATTCTACGGATTTAGGAGGGGATAATTCCTAAAAATACAACCTTATCATAAAAAAAACATTGTTATGTGTATGAACTAATATGTAATTTTATGGATGAACTCGTTTTGAGTTCATCTTTTGCCTACCCGCGAAGCGTCGGGGACGCAAAAGCCTTTACTCTCGGTTCCAAACATTAGCTCAAGACGAGTTCGATTAATTAATCATCAACGACAAAATTATACAGATGAAAAAAGTCCTCCCTATTCTTCTATTGATATTCGCTTTTATTCTATGCTCTTGCGGCAATGAGAGAGATGGCGAACCTAAGATTTTGGTATTCTCAAAAACCATGGGTTTTAAACATGTCTCTATTCCAGCAGGTATTGCCGCCATTCAAAAGTTGGGCTTGGAGAACGGTTTTGCCGTGGATACGACGAAAAATGCGGATTTGTTCAATGATGAAAATTTAAAGCAATATTCTGCAGTTGTGTTTTTGAGCACGACGATGAATGTGCTGGATCATACTCAGGAAGCGGCATTTGAACGATACGTACAATCCGGAGGCGGATTTGTGGGAATACACGCGGCTGCCGACAGCGAGTACGATTGGGGGTGGTACAATAAACTGGTGGGAGCTCAATTTTTGAGTCACCCGGCAGGAACGCCCGAAGCTGATTTCATTATAAAAGATAATAGCTTCATCGCCACGCAACATTTTACCGATACCGTTTGGCGCAGATCGGATGAGATATACAACTACAAGAATATCAACCCGGATGTCAATGTCATAATGACCGTTGATGAATCTACTTACGAAGGAGGGGAGAATGGGGAGAACCATCCTTTCTCATGGTACCACGAATTTGATGGCGGTAGGGCATTTTATACCGGTGCCGGCCATACGGACGAAAGTTTTTCTGAAGAGCTCTTCCTAAGGCACATTCTGGGTGGAATTAAATATGCCATAGGGGAAAATTTAAAACTGGACTACGACAAAGCAACGACACAAATACCACCAGAGGTTGATAGATTTTCTAAAGTGGTACTCGCAGAAGGTGAGTTTTTTGAACCTACGGAAATGACCGTTCTCCCTAACAACGATGTGCTGATTGGGCAAAGAAGGGGAGAAATTATGTTATTCAATGCAGAAACCGAGGAGTTGAAAGAAGTAGCCAAGTTTGATGTTTATCATAAGACATTAAATACGCCCGGTGTAAATGCAGAGG
>CAJQMW010000430.1 GCA_905479535.1 uncultured Maribacter sp.
CAGAACCAGTGCTTGCCATACGAGGATTTTACCATACGATTTAATATAGCATCGGCATTGTTCCTTCCCGATTATATCGTACCATGCCGATACCGGTATCTGGGAAGCTTGTAATCCATGGAATGATTTAAGAATCTATGCTATATCCAATAATTGTCTATAGTCCAGTTTGATTAACGATTAATTTTCTTTTTCCGGATTTCAAAAGCGGGATCTCACTGACATATTCTACAGCAACAATGGCATCTTGACCCAAAATACCTTTAAAAAAGTTTAAAAGTTCTTTTTCCCTGACAAATGTCCCTTTACAATTAATTCTAAATGTATAGGTATTACTACTGATTTGAATGAGCTGAATTTGATCCAATTCTGGATATCTATATAAATTATTAATGATAACAAAAGGACTAACCAACTCTCCATCAGTGCTTCTAAGAATATCGGTTAATCTCCCCGCTACGGACTTAAACATTGGGAAACCATTATTTAAACCTTGATCGATAATAAAACTCCCAACATCGCCTGTGTCATATCTTATCATGGGAGTCGCTAAATTGTATAGATCGGTTATTACAATTCTTCCGATCTCTCCTTCTTTAGCAGGAATATCTTTGTCCATATCCAAAATTTCAATGATATAACTTGCCCAATTAATTGTAAAATATTTAGATCTTGGACTTTGTTGGGCAATAATTCCATTTTCTACATTGGAATACCGTGACACTACCGGGTTTTGAAAATAGTATTCCATTTTGCTTGCAACGCTCTCACTAAGTGGTTCGGACATTGCAATAATGGACTTAACATTGCAGTTCAAAGGGCCTGAATTGGTTTTATCCAAATAATTGCATAGCTTTTCATAGCCCGAAGGATATCCAAGCCACCCTTTGGGAGAATTATCCTTTTGTAATCTTGATAAAAGTTTAACTATATAATCATCCTTCAAATCAGCAACATCCAATTGGTCAACATTCCGTAGTTTTACTAAAATCCAATTATTCTTATAGTAGGCAGCCCAACTCCGTAGATAGAGCAACTTATCACCAATGGTAAATCCTGCTGAATTTGCAAAATAAATCGTATCGGCCGTATTTCTTGTTTTTTTTCCCTTGGTTTGATAAATTTTAAAGGGAGTACCTGTTGAACCACTTGTGAAAACCGAGCTAGCTTTAGATGAATTCTCTAGCTTAATGTTAATTTCCTCAAAATTATTTTTTATTATCGATTTATTGACAACTGGGAAATCGCCCAAGCATTTAAACCCCTTGTAACTTTTATAGTAGGCCGTATTGTTGACGGCCTCGAATAATAAATTATTCAAAATTGGCCCATTTCTTTTCTGAAGTAATTCAAATGAATTAAGGTCAAAACAATTTTTGATATCCTCCAGGTCATTTTTAAGATTGCTTCCCCTAAATTTATCCAAAGCCCAAAACGCTTTGTTTCTCAATACATTGGTGACGGCCATATAAAAAAATTAACTATTAATAAAACGTGTTTATCCATTACATATATTAGCAAATTGATATACAATTTCTAAAGGCAGAAATATACCCGAAACACGGATACTACATCAATTGATTAGCCCTTCAGTATTCAATTGCCTTATTTTTTGGGTAGTGGACAAAGTTAAAACCGGCCTTCCAAGAAATCTGAATTTTGTATTTTTATCGTTCTGCCTTAAAACCCGAACTAAAAATACAATTGTTCGAGGATTGGACATCTTAATCCTTTAATCCATATTCCCCGTGCAATGGAATTAAACCGTTTAAATAATTGATGAATCCAAACTTACCCTCCCGTTGTGCTACTTTATCTAACTTACAAAAACAAAGATTAGTATAACCGATTTGTAAAATAACTTGATAAGTAATATAAAAATTAGTGTTAATTTCTGCATCCTTATTTCGTAAAATGAAAATTTACAGGATACAAGAACTATCGTTACGGTTAAACTGAATTCATTTAAAAAAACAGATGATTTATAAAAAATACTTTAAAAGATCAGGGGACATTTTTGCGAGCACAATAGCATTGCTCTTGTTATCCCCTATTTTCATAATTATTGGCCTGCTACTTTTGGTGGTAAATGACGGCAAACCCTTTTTTACACAAAAAAGACCTGGAAAGAATGAAGCCGTTTTTACCATCTTAAAATTCAAATCGATGAATGATAAAAAAGATGCCAACGGTAATTTATTGCCAAACGCCGAGAGATTGACCCGCATTGGTAATATTATCAGGAAAACCTCATTGGACGAAATTCCTCAATTGATCAACGTGTTTAAAGGGGATATGAGCTTAATCGGCCCAAGACCATTATTGATCCGCTACCTGCCCTATTACACTGAAGAGGAAAAAATAAGACATAGTATTAGGCCCGGTATTACAGGTCTGGCCCAGATTTCCGGTCGCAACCTATTGGATTGGGACACTAGATTAGCACTGGATATTGAATATGCCAAGAACATTTCCTTGGCTTTGGATTTCGATATCGTATTGAAAACGATTAAGAAAGCTTTGTCATCGTCAGATATAGTAACGGACCAAAGCGATCATATGTTGGATCTGGACGAGCAGCGCAAAACCGAAATAACTGAATAATGGGCGGTTAACCGATTATAAGTCCATATGTTTATTTCGTTTACGTATTTTACGCCCCTATTGCCGAAATAAAGACCCGAACAATTTCTAATTCCGTTTCCATGAAAGTGAATATCTTGTTT
>CAJQMW010000431.1 GCA_905479535.1 uncultured Maribacter sp.
CCGGCACCTCTATTTTAGTCGCTATGATTGCCGCCACGGCCAGTGCCTTACCTTTTAAAAACAGGAAAAATGATTGAATTATTTGTCGTTCTTATAGTTAGTGCCATTCTCTTTGGAATCGGACTCTACGGGGCCCTAAGCCAAACCAATCTGGTAATGATCATGATGGGGGTCGAAATCATGCTGGGAGGCGCTATGCTCAATTTAGTGGCGTTTTGGCGTTACCTGCATCCGGATACGTACTCCCTGCAAATGTTCGTACTTGTGGGAATGACCGTGATGGCACTGGAAGCAGCGGTAGGGTTCGCCATAGGGACGCAACGGTTTAGAACAAAAGGATCTGTAGAGATGGAAGAAGCCGCGGACTTAAAGGAATAATCCACAAATTAAAATGAACGGAATAGAAATTCTTTTTTTGATCATCATCGGAGCCCCAGTAGTAGGCTCGGCCGCAGGCTACCTCACCCAGAGCAAAAGTCCCTGGCCCCATATTGCGGGAGCGGCAGTAAGCCTAGCGGGCGTTCTGTGGATGATGTATTCATTTGCCGGTAGTTCAGGGATACATCTTAGACTTACGGGTTTTCCTGAAAATTCTTTCCTCCTGCATGCCACAGTAGAAATGGCATGGGTATCCCTGGTTGTTGCCCTGGTAGCAATGGCCATCTTTATATACGCAAAAGGATATATGGCGCATGAAAAGGGAAAAACATGGTTTTGGTGCGCTATTTCCTTATTTCTGGCGGCGATGCAGCTCTTGGTCTTTGCAGGAGATTGGTTTTTATTGATCACAGGATGGGAAATCATGGGTTTTGCCTCCTTCTTGCTAATTGCTACCTGGCATGAAAGGGCCGAATCCAGAAAGGGAGCTATGAACGCTTTTCTACAGACCCGCTTTGCAGATCTTGGGCTGTACGTGGGCGCGTTTATCGTAATTCTTCAATACGAAAGTACCGCAATTCCCTGGGATGGAGATCAAACAATCAGCTTATTTGCTTCCATGGGACTTTTATTGGCTGCCATGGGCAAATCTGCCCAACTTCCTTTTCAAAGCTGGTTGGCGGGGGCCATGGCAGGGCCTACCCCCGTATCTGCCTTATTGCACTCGGCGACCATGGTAGGGGCTGGTGCTCTTTTGCTGATAAAACTGTACCCGGTTTTTCCGGAAACGGCATTGTTTTATATAGCCATTATCGGGAGCATAACCATTCTATTTACCGGTTTTAGCGCTTTGTTGAGCAAGGATATAAAAAAAATGTTGGCGGCATCTACATCAAGTCAATATGGATTTATGTTCCTGGCCCTAGGATTGGGGTTTCCCGGGGCTGCCTTTGCACACTGGCTTGCACATGCGTTTATGAAGAGCAGTCTGTTTCTGGGTGCCGGCGTATTTCAACATACCTATGGTGGAACCTCGTACAGCACCATTAAAGGAACGGGCAAACACCTAAAGATCGTGTACGCAAGCTTTGCATTGGCAGGTATCAGCCTGGCAGGCATTCCTCCCATGGTGGGATATTGGTCTAAAGATGCGCTTTTAGCGGCTTCCTTTATGTCTCAAGAACTTTTCTTCATGGGCGTTGTTCTGGCGGGGGCCTTCTTTACGGCCGCCTATATCGCAAAAGCCTTGCATCGACTGTGGGTCGGTCAAGCCGAAAAAAAGTCCTACGGGCAGAAGCTATTCCTTCTAAGCGGAATCACCGTTCTCAGCTTGATCATTATCGGGGGCGGGTTTTTTCTGGAGGAAGTAGTTACCCTGGCAGGATACGAATTTCCAAAAGACAAGGTAAGTAAGTTCATAGGACTGGTAGTTGCCGTCTTGGGACTGATTTCCGGTTGGTTTTATAGCGAAAGTTGGATGCCGACAAAGTTGAAGTCGATGGCCAATGATCATTACGCCATTGCGGGAGGGTACGAAGCACTGATTGCGAAACCCCTACTGGCGTTAGCATCAAGAACATACACTTTTGATCGATGGATGCTCAGCGGAATAACGTGGTTAGGAAGTACCATCCTTGCGTTCAGCTCAGGAGCTTATTGGTCGGACAGGAACATTCGCACGGGCATGATGATGACGGCAAATGCCACCATGCGCATAAGTGCCTGGTCTAAGTTCCTCGATCAGTATTTGCTGAAAGGGGTCAACTTCATCGGCAAAATAGTAAAAAAAGGAGGCGCCCATGGCAGAATGTGGCAATCTGGCCTTGTGCATCGTGAGCTTGCCATTACTACCATTAGCCTGCTTATTTTACTGTTCATATTAACCTTTAGCTTTTTCACTTTATGATATCTTCTCTCCCTTTGCTCAGCATTACAATTTTCCTTCCTCTTTTGGGAGCGATGCTCCTAGTAGCACTAAGATCTCGGTCGCGGCTGGTAACGAACAGCATTGCGGTAGGCACCGCCCTACTAACCCTTATAGGAACACTCCTTATTGGTGTTCAAGGAGTTGGGAGCGGTTTTTCCCAAATTGAAGAGCTAACTTGGATTCCTTCCTTGGGGGCGACCTATCTACTGGGCGTTGATGGGATCAGCTATGTTATCGTTCTTTTGACGGCCGTGGTATTTTTATCCAGTATTGTTTTTTCGACAAAATCGAAGGAAAAATCGGCCATTTATCTTGCTTTGTTCTTACTTCTCGAAACGGCTTGTATGGGGGTTTTCATGTCCTTGGACCTACTGCTTTTCTACATCTTTTTTGAGATAAGCCTTGTCGGAATGTATTTTATCATTGCAGGCTGGGGACATAAACAGTCCAAAAAAGCAGCCTTTACTTTCTTTATCTATACACTGGTAGGTAGTCTTTTGTTGCTTTTGGCATTTTTGGGATTGTACTTAAATGCGGCCCCGCATACGTTTGATATGCGTGAACTTATAGCTCAACCGGCAACAGGAAATATAGGAATATGGATTTTTTGGGGACTTTTTCTGGCTTTTGCCATCAAAACGCCCTTGTTCCCGTTTCATTCCTGGCTACCGCTGGCCCATACCGAAGCTCCCGCGGCGGGGAGTTCCATTTTAGCCGGGGTTTTATTGAAGTTGGGGACTTACGGCTTGATTCGGTTCGCCCTCCAGATGACGCCCGAGGCATTTGAAAAATACGCTTGGGTGGTCATTGTAATAGCTGTAATATCCGTAATCTACGGTGCACTGGTCGCCATGGCACAAACGGACTTAAAACGCATGGTGGCCTACACCAGTATAAATCACATGGGCTACTTGGTTTTTGGGATCGCTATTGCCGCTATCGACCCCGGACCGGGAGGTGTTCGTGCGCTTGACGGAGCCGTGCTACAGATCGTGAGTCATGGAATTGTAACCGGATTGCTCTTTTTGTTGATAGGAAGCATTCAAGACAGGACCACCACACGTGAAATACCGGCCTTACGGGGCTTGCTTAAATCCTTCCCTATTCTCAGTGCCTTGTTCGTGCTAGGGGCTTTTGCATCCCTCGGGTTACCGGGACTGGCACATTTTCCGGCGGAATTTCAAATCTTTTTGGGAGGATATGAAACCTATCCCTATGCCGTAGGTATTATGTTGCTAGGATTGGTAATAACTTCTGCCCTCTATCTCAGGGCGATCTAACGCTCCTTTATGGGGG
>CAJQMW010000432.1 GCA_905479535.1 uncultured Maribacter sp.
GTGGGAATCGTTGGCCTTTGGTAAACCCACCCATGAACGTATACGCTCCTCATCGTCACTGGTTAGTACGCTCCAGGCCTCATTAAAAAATTGCCGTACCTGTGGGATAAAAAAATAGGCGATGACCGCCCCGCCCAATACCCCTATTGAAAGGTGTAAGGGCATTCTACTTTTGTCTGAAGAACTGTTTTTATTGGGCTCGTCTGCCATATATCAACGTATTTTTAGGTGGCAAGTGCACCGCGTTTATTACTTCTCTTATCTAAAATAGATAGAATTGCTGCGGTATCCAATAGGAGTGATTTGGGTTTTTTAAACCTTTCTTAGAAAGCTTTGAATATGCCCTGATTATTTTTTTGTTCCTTCCTTATTGAAGGATTTTAAAATTCCGGACCCCATAATTTCAATTTCAGTTCATTTTTTGCCTGTTTTTTCTTGCTTTTCGGGGCGTTTTCGGCCCGAAGGGACGCATGTTCCCCTTGGTCATGCCTTGGAGAGCAGATGGTCCGCCCTGAATATGTTGTACAGGATACAGTTGAAGTCGAACCTGAGCGCGTTGCGTTCCAGGGTCTTGGCGACCGCCGCCCTGTAGTCCAGCTTCGGCTTGATATAGGCGAAGGGATGTTCCACCTTGCAACGAACCCGCGATTTCTTCTTGTTGTTCTTTTTCTGGGTGGCGGACAGCTTTTTGCTACGGGTCGCCTTGTCCAGGATGCCATAGTACACGCCCTGCTTCCTCGCCTTTTGTTTGTCGGCCCTGTTGCCGTAGGCCCTGTCACCGAAGACCGCCCGCTCGTCCCCGCTCAACAGCTTGTCCCTCGAGCGTGAATCGTGCGGGGCCGCCGTGATGAAGGCAAGCTTGCGGATTATATCGCTGCCCACATCGGTGCCTATATGGCCCTTGTAGCCGAAATATTTCTTCCCCGGTTTGGCGGTGGAGGTCGCATCGGCGTCCATCTGGGAAGACGGCCGCTTTTCCAGTTCCGCCCTCCGCTCCTTGCTCAGGGGCTTGGTGGTGGACCGCACGATGGTGGCGTCCACACTGGTGCCCTTCTTGAGCAGCAGCCCCTTGGCGTCGATCGAGCCGAGCACGAGTTCGAAGAGCCCGTCCATGAGCCCTTCCCTTGCCAGTGCCTCCTTGAAGCGCCAGATGGTGGTGAAGTCCGGTACGGTCGTCCCATAGTCTATGCCCGCAAAGCACTGGAAGCCCGGGCGGTCGTTCACCTGGCCCTCCAGTTCGGGGTCGCCCAGGTTGTAGAGGTGCTGCAAAAAGAGCATCTTCACCTAGACCAAAAAATCACGGTGCGGCGCACCGCCCGTCCTTGTGCTGGTCCTGTCCACCGCCCCGACAAGTTCAAGTGCCCTGTCCCATTCCACGATCGAATCGATCTTGTCCAATTTTGTGCCGATACGGCCCGGCTTCCTGCTCTGTCCCAACTCGATGTCGGCGAAACTCAACCGTCCCGTTTTGTCGTATTTTTGTTACCGACACTAAGTTAAACATTTAGCCAAAGCCAGTCAAGATCCCGTAAGGGGTTTTGCAAAGGCTTCAAATAGTAGATAAGGTTCTTCCTATATTATCATTTTTGTTTTCTAAATCGTGCTTAACAAGTCCTTCAACATTTTCCAGTATAAAACCATAAGGATTTTCATCTCTCAAAATCCGTTCAATTTCGAAAAACAATGTTCCTCTAGTTTCTGCAAATCCGTGACGATTTCCAGCAGCACTAAATGCTTGACACGGAAAACCACCTAATAAAAAATCAAAATCGGGAATTTGTTCGTTATCAACATTAAAAATATCGCCTACAAAATAATCGTGATTAAAATTGTTTGATAATGTTTCAACGGCATAAGGCTTAATTTCAGATGTCATTACACATTCTGTTTCAAAACCTAATTCTTTAAATGACTTTTCAAAACCTAATCTAATTCCACCAAGTCCAGCAAATAAATCTATAAATTTAACTTTCGGCATTTTTATTATTTTTTGAGGTTATAATCGGCTTGTGGTTCAGCAGCGATTGATAATTGATTTTCGTATGCTGGAATTTCTATTTTTTCGCAACCAATTACGGTCAGACATTGTAAAAAGAATGATGCACTAAAAGTACCTCGGCTGATTTTACTATCGATGCTCGATTTAGTTTCTTCGATCCCGATTTGTTCAAGCATACTTGCCAAGTCTGAATTTGAAATTCCTCTACGAACCAATTCTGACTTTAGCAACCGTTTGACTTTATCATTCCAATCTGACATAATTATGGATTTGATCTATTGCAAATTTGTGTAATAATTTGTAAATATGCAAATAAAAAGGCAAAAGTAAGAAATTATATTTTTGATAGAACTTTTTATCAAAACCATATCAGTGTTAACGTTTAAAATTGCTAAGGATATTCACACCCAAAAAAACCACCAACGCCGGCAGCACCCATCCCAAACTATAGTGTCCTAAGGGTATCCAATCTAGCATTGGGGATAGGTCTGTGCTGAGCGAAGTCGAAGTAGGGCTCCCAACACTCCCCAAAAAATCGGGAATACTAAAAATTATGGTAGTGATAACTACGGCCTTAAAAACCATGGCAGACGTAAATCTATCCGGTGCTGCGTTCAACAAAATTAAAACAATGGTAATTGGGTAAATGAACATAAGCGCAGGTAGTGCCACGGCTATGATGTAGCCCACATCAAACTGTCCCATAAGTACGCCCAGGATACATCCTAAAATGGCCGTAATGAGGTAAGCCAGCGGCGAATCCGAAAAACGGGACTTGATAAAATCGGCCGTTCCGGTTACAATTCCAACGGCTGTTGTAAAACAGGCCAAACTCACCAGAATACTCAAAAAAAGATTTCCAGTATCCCCAAGTGTCATCTTGGCCATTCCGGAGAGCAATGCCGTTCTAGAAATTTCCAGTTCAAACGACCCATGCACCAATGCGCCCGAAAGGATGAGTCCCGCATAAATGAGGAAAAGCCCAAGTCCCGCTAGCCAACCTGCCCTGCGTATCAATGCTTTTTTATCCTCGTAGGAACCTTCTTTATGTTTAAGGTTGATGGAAACGATTATAACTCCGCCAACTACCACCGCACCAATAGCATCAAAAGTCTGATAGCCTTCGAGAATTCCATGCGTAAAAGGACTAGGGAATTGTGTCAACGGAAATTCAAAGTCGAAAGAAAAAATCGTAATTCCGATCAGTAATAATAAAATGATGATGATGCCCGGTGTCAACAGTTTTCCAATGATATTCAGGATTTTGGAGCGGTTCATTACAAATACGAATACTAAAGCGAAATAAACAACACTGGTGAGCCATGACGGACTATCAAAAAAAGGCTGAATAGCCATCTCGTGTGTAACGGAAGCCGTCCTTGGAGAAGGTAAACTAATGGAGATGGCGTAAATAATTAGGGAATATACAAGACTAAAGGTCGGGGACACCTTTTTTCCAAAATCGAAAATTGTGCCTTGAAGTTTAGCGTGGGCCAAGATTCCCAAGATGGGAATGAGCACTGCTGAAAGACAAAAACCAATGGTCACCAGCCACCAAAGCTCACCAGATTTGAACCCCAATTGTGGCGGCAATATTAAATTACCGGCACCGAAAAAAAGTGAGAAAAGTGCAAAGGCGGTAACTAGGGTTTCCTTGGTTCTAGACATCTTTTTAAAATAAACCGAAAGATAGCCGAAAATTGGGAATGCTTGCTTTTAAAAAAAGGTGACCTATAAAAATGGTCATTTAACAACAGGAATGGGGTACATCACAACAAATTATGGCTAAGACCATTAAAAAGATATACTTTAACAATAATTATTTGAAACATGTCGTTCTTTAAGTCGGCTTTTATAACAAACAACATAAAAATCTAGCATTTTTCCGATTCCCAAATCTGACCAATGCAACCTTAAAAACCCTACATCATGAAAAAAATATTCTGTAATATTTTTGGCCACCACTACTCAATCTCCAAAAAGGTAACATCACACATTAAAGAATACAAGTGTATTCACTGTCAAAAGCAAGTGACTACGGACGTAAGTGGTAATCTTTCCATCTTAACGCCCGAGCTGCAGGACATTAACAGAACCTTGGAACATATTTACCAGAGAAGGCACAACGCTCAACAAGTAGCGTAGACACTTATCTTAGGTTACTAAATTCCAACCCATGGCCGGCGATGGAATTTAACTCCTATTCCCGTAAATTAAGTAAGCATTTTTTTTCTTAACTGTCGTATGCCCCACAACGGATAAGTAAGGATTGCCCTTGTTTTCGGGAATTTTTTCATTTATGTAGTAGGTCTTTGCACATTTCTTTTTCTATAGAAATAGATTATAAAACCAACAACCAGTAACGTTCCAAAAACAGATGGCAGTAATTGACTGTAAGGCTGGTAATTGGGTAATATGGTACCTACGGCGGCAGCCAATAATGCAGTGAAGGCGTTTATCATTTTATAGATATGCTCGTAAAGCCAGAGTGCTTTATAAGATTTTGATGGGATTAGATATCTCATAAGATCGTAGCCTACGACCAAGAATAACGCACCAAAGGTTGAATAGATTACTACCGGATTCCAAAAAAGTTCCGTAGACTTCATATAGTCCATAAAATAGAGCCCTATACCAAGACTTAGCAAAGCGACCCACACATCCAGTAATTTTGGTTTATTAGATTTTGTTTTTAAAGTCCTGAATCCAGAAAAGCCATTATAACCACTTAGAATGGTTAGCACCAAAAGGAAAGAATTACCCCTAAAAACTATAGCTCCTATTAGTGCCGTAATGATTACTATGATTAAAAAACCTAAGAATATTCTTCCGGTTTTTTTATGAAGTCTTTTTCCTTTTTTGGAAATCAAGACTATGACACCTAGAAGTAAAGCAATTGTTCCGCAAAAAACATGGATTATAATGTTTATGGAATGAAGAGTGATTGAATCGTCCATTTTTTTGGTTTTGTTCAAATCTCTATAAAATGTAAAAGATGTACGCCCCAACCTATGGGCTGAAACCAATTAACACTATTTATTCCTGAATCGGGAAGGGGAAACTCCAACATATTTTTTAAAGTATCGGTTGAACGAGGACTTTGATTTGAAGCCACAATCAAAGGCGATACCCAAAACGGATAGTTGATTAAATTTAGGGGAGGACAGCATTTTCTTAACCTCTTCTACGCGGTATTGGTTCACGAAATCATAGAAATTCATCTCAAAATGTTGATTGATTACCTGAGAAAGTTGTGTCTGTGAAGTTTCAGATAGTTCAGCCAATAATGAGAGGTTGAGTTCTTCATTCAGAAAGGGTTTTTTGGTTTCCATGACTTCCGAAAGTTTTGCAGCCAAAATCCGGATTTTGTCCGAGGTCAATCCTGATTTGGCATAAGTGGTTTTATCAGTCGATAAAGTATCGCCCGTATTTTGAAGTATCTTAGAGTCTGTATTCGAAAAAATGGAAGTCTGTCTAAAGCCATAGAACCCAAAAGCGATCAACATCCCACCTAAAGTAATCCCCACAAAGGCGAATGCGTTTTCTAGAGGAAACAACTGAAATTGCGTGGCTCCAAAAATTAGAAAGGAGGCCAATAAAAAAAGAGTTAGATAAGAGTATACCACATAGCTCACCCATTTTAAATGAATTTTTTCTTTAAACGAGAAGATTGTAGCAATTCTTCTTCTGTGTTTTTTGAGAAGCATTAAATCCCAAATACAGTAAAATAGTCCGGATAGCGCCAATGGTATGGCATAGAGTTGGGCCCAAAAAGAAGAGTTTCCCGAGAAGGATAGATATCCATTTTGGGCAATGATTTCAGCATCAGCGGACAGAAAGAATAGATGTAGGGCAGCAACATAAATAAAATAGATACTACAATGATAGGCAACGGTCTTTACGGAAGGTTGCCTCCCCGTCAATTGCAGAATGTAGAGAAATAGTAGGGGTGCTCCCAACAACGGTAAGCCAAAACTTAATATGGCCAAAGTTCCTTGAAGGTTTCCGTGGAAGATGGTTACGTTATAGAATGCGATTTGTAATAAGGTCACCAGAATCCAAGAAAGAAAGAAATAGTCTTCCCGTTTTTTACCGCGTTTGGAAACGAGGATTAAAAACATGAGCGACCCAATTCCCAGACTTGCATTTAAGACGATTTCCATAAATTTTGATAGCTAATCCATGGAAAAATACACAATTCTAAATAACGGCTACGGCCTTATTCAGATTCAGAAGTATTGAAAGAATTCCAACCCTGTGCGGTCAGTGGAATTTGTGCGCCACTCCTTGCCACTAGATTGGCTCCATGAGAGGTGTCTGTCATATGCCCAATGACGGTAAGATTGGGATTTCCCTTAATTTTTTCAAAGTCAGTTTGATCAATGGTAAAAAGGAGCTCGTAATCCTCGCCACCGCTTAAGGCTACCAAAGTACTATCTATTTTAAACTCCTCGCAGCTTGAGATTACCGTAGGGTCCAATGGAATCTTATCTTCAAAAAGGTTACAACCCACACCACTATTCTTACATAAATGCAGAATTTCTGAGGAAAGCCCATCACTAATATCGATCATGGAGGTTGGCTTGACCTTAAGTTTTTTCAAAAGTTCGGGGATATCTTTTCGTGCTTCAGGCTTTAACTGCCGCTCTACAATATAGGAGTAGGGCTCTAAATCCGGTTGACTGTTGGGGTTCACTTTAAAAACCTCCTTCTCACGTTCCAAAACCTGAAGGCCCATGTATGCTCCACCTAAATCTCCGGATACGACCAAAAGGTCGTTCGGTTTTGCCCCGGAGCGGTAGGTTAGTTCATCTTCCTTGGCCAGGCCAAGGGCCGTAATACTCAATAGCATTCCAGTTTTGGACGAGGTCGTATCCCCACCAATTAAATCCACATTATATGTTTTACAGGCGAGACGAATCCCAGCATACAATTCTTCCAAAGCCTCTAAAGGAAATCTGTTTGAAACAGCTATGGATACCGTTATTTGAGTAGCTGTGGCATTCATGGCGTAGACATCGCTGAGGTTCACCATGACCGCTTTATACCCTAAATGCTTAAGGGGCATGTAGCTCAAGTCAAAATGTACCCCCTCAATTAAGAGGTCCGTCGTTATTACCGTCTTTTTATTGGTATGGTTTAAGACTGCGGCATCATCGCCAATACCTTTGACCGTTGATTTTTGGTTGATGGTAAAACTTTTCGTCAGATGGTCTATTAAACCAAATTCGCCTAGTTTTTCCAAGTTGGTTGTTTCTGCATCCTTATCTTCTAACATCGTACATTTTTTAACGTTACCCCCTTAAATAACATACCGCGGCTTAGGAGTTGAATGGCAGGGTTCTTTAACGTTTTACAAAAGTAATCATGATATTCTATATCGTATCTTTACTTCGGGTATAATTTTTGCTGCGAAATTGACTATGAAATATATTTCACTACTGCTTTTGATTGTCCTCATGGGCTGCTCTAAGAATGATGACTCCGGTTCAAATATGGGCGAAATGCTAATTATTGACGAACCGGACGACCCGGTTACGGGATTTGTACCCTGCGAAAATGGAATGGCGGGGGAATACCCATGTGATGGTTACGATTTGCTGGGGACCATATCGTTGGCCACATTTCAATCCCAAGAAGGAAATGATATTTGGGGATGGACAGATAGTGCTACAGGCAAAGAGTATGCGCTAATGGGCCTGGACGACGGAACGGCATTTATCGATATCTCGGATACCGAAAACTTAATCTACCTAGGAAAACTGCTTACGGCCACAGGTTCCAGTTCTTGGAGGGATATTAAAGTGTATAATGATTACGCCTACATCGTATCTGAAGCCAATAACCATGGAGTACAGGTTTTTGACCTAAAAAAATTGAGGGATGTAACCGATGCCCCAAGAACATTTACAGCGGACGGGCGGTATATGGATATTGGTAATGCTCACAATATTGTAATCAATGAGCTAACCGGATTCGCCTACCCCGTGGGAACGGCTGGCAACGATGAATTTAACGGAGGCGTACATTTCTTAGACCTACAAAATCCCATTGAACCTACATTGGCTGGTGGCTGGGGCAATAATGGGAATACCCATGATGCTCATGTTATAAGTTATACCGGTCCGGATACGGATTACCCGGGAGCGGAAATTTTCGTAGGAGCCAACGGGAATCAAGTGTCAGTAGTCGATATTACGGACAAAGAATCACCAATGGAACTGTCCACACTGCCCTACCCGAACATCGGACATGCCCACCAAGGATGGTTTACGGAGGATCAGCGCTATTTTATTCTAGGCGATGAATTGGATGAAATCAATTCAGGATTTCAATCCAGG
>CAJQMW010000433.1 GCA_905479535.1 uncultured Maribacter sp.
AGCTTCCATTATAGCATCGGCCGCGAAAGCTGGGGGTACAAAAATTATGGTCGTATCCGCGCCAACTTTATCAACTGCCTCCTCTACCGTGTTGAAAACCGGTTTCCCCAAATGTTCTTGTCCACCTTTTCCAGGTGTTACCCCGCCAACGATATTGGTACCATATTCTATCATTTGCTCAGCATGAAAAGTACCCTCGCTACCGGTAAATCCTTGAACAATTATTTTGGAATGCTTGTTTACTAAAACGCTCATACTGCTGTTGGTTTTTATTTTATACAGCACAAAAATATAGGTTTAACTAGGAATAGTAAAGTATTCTTGCGCTAATTATTTTTCAATTTTTCTATTATACCGGGTATTTTTTTCACGTAGGCAAGTTGCTTTAATTTTTCCCTAGATTCTTCAATGGGTGTTCCAAAATAACTTTTACCACCAGAAACCGACTTGGTAACTCCGGTTTGGCCCATGATCACCGCTTTCTTTCCAATGGTGATTCCACTATTTGTTCCTACCTGGCCCCATAGGGTAACTTCGTCCTCTATAATAACGCAGCCAGCGATTCCGGTCTGCGAGGCAATCAAACACTTTTTACCGATTACGGTATCATGCCCTACATGTACTTGGTTATCTAATTTCGTGCCTTTTCCGATTGTCGTATCACCGGTCACTCCCCTATCTATGGTACATAAGGCCCCAATATCTACATCGTCCTCCAAAATGACCCTTCCTCCGGAGATCAGCTTGTCAAAACCTTCTGGTCTGTTTTTATAATAGAAAGCGTCCGCTCCCAGAACACTGCCTGCATGGATAGTAACATTGTTTCCTATGATGCAATTATCATAAATGGCTACATTGGAATGGATGCGGCAATTGTTCCCGATTTTCACGTTATTTCCTATAAATACATTAGGTTGTATTACCGTATCCTGTCCAATTTGTGCCGAGTCCGCGATTGACTTTTTAGCCGTTTCAAATGGCCTAAAATAATTGGAAAGTTTATTGAAATCACTAAAAGGGTCATCAGAGATTAATAATGCCTTACCGTCAGGACAATCAACTTTTTTATTGATAAGGACTACTGTGGCTTTTGAAGCCAAGGCCTTGTCATAGTATTTAGGATGATCCACAAAAACAATATCGCCCTCTTCCACCACATGAATTTCGTTCATGCCATATACGGGAAATGCATCATCCCCGACATAATCGGAGTCAATTATTTCAGAAATCTGTTTTAACGTAAAGGTTGTTGGGAACTTCACTTACCTATTCTTTAACCCGTTCCATATACGATCCGCTAGAGGTGTCTACCTTTATTTTGTCCCCTTCATTAATAAACAAGGGTACATTAACTTCGGCTCCAGTTTCGACTTTTGCGGGTTTGGTCGCATTGGTAGCTGTATTCCCTTTTACCCCAGGTTCCGTATATGTAATCTCCAGAACGACACTTGCTGGCATATCAACGGATAATGGCATACTATCTTCAGTATTGAACATTATAGTGACCACTTCTCCTTCTTTCAATAGGCCTGGAGCATCAAGCGCACTTTCTTGAAGTGCTATTTGGTTGTAATCATCGGTATTCATGAAATGGTAGGTCTCTCCGTCGGCATATAAAAATTGATACGAACGGGTTTCAACACGAACATCTTCAATTTTGTGTCCGGCGGAAAACGTATTGTCCAACACCTTTCCCGTTGTAACACTTTTTAACTTCGTTCTAACAAAAGCAGGCCCTTTGCCCGGTTTCACGTGCAAGAACTCAATTATTTTATAAATATCATTATTATATCGGATACAAAGTCCTTTTCTAATATCTGAGGTTGATGCCATTTTATAATTTTACTATTGAATTTATGAATTGATTCTAAAGAATAAAATACCTACGAGCTATTGCTGAAGTAGCCCTTCATTATCCCTCTTTGAGAATCTCGTATGAACTGAAGAATTTCATCCCTTTCCGGGGTAGCTTCCATTTCAGCTTCGATAATTTGCACTGCTTGGGAATTATTATAATGCTTTTGGTACAATATCCTATAGATATTCTGAATCTCCCTTATTTTATCCGAAACAAAACCACGTCTTCGTAAACCGACTGAATTAATTCCCACATAGGATAAAGGTTCCCTGGCCGCCTTTACATAAGGAGGAACGTCTTTTCTAACCAAAGAGCCACCCGTTACGAACGCATGTTGCCCTATAGAAACGAACTGATGCACTGCTACAAGGCCCGCTAGTATTACGTTATCCCCTATGGTAACATGTCCGGCTAAGGTAGAGTTATTGGAGAAAATACAATTATTCCCAACAAAACAGTCGTGCGCAACGTGACAATAAGCCATAATTAAACAATTCTTCCCGATTACTGTTTTCATACGGTCCGAGGTTCCTTTATGGATCGTGGCACACTCCCTAATCGTCGTATTGTTTCCGATTACGACCGTGGTTTCCTCTCCATCATACTTTAAATCTTGGGGAGGTGCCGAGATTACCGCTCCTGGAAAAATATTACAATTTTTTCCAATTCTAGCACCTTCCATAATGGTGACATTGGAACCGATCCAAGTACCATCACCTATAGTTACATTGTTATGTATAGTGGTAAATGGTTCAACGACTACGTTCTTGGAGATTTTAGCACCGGGGTGTATATAAGCCAAGGGCTGATTCATACTATGTTCTTTTAACTATTTGCGCCATCATTTCAGCTTCGCTTACTA